>CAYSCC010000337.1:0-2593 GCA_964429375.1 uncultured Chakrabartia sp. | reverse complement strand
GTCGTTGCTCGGCAGCGCATGCATTCCTTCATCCAGTTATGAAGCGCAAGAATCTGCAAGTCATCACTGGCGCGCACTGCCAGCGGCTGGTTATCGAGAACGGCAGGGCTGCCGGTGTAGAGATTGTCACAAAGGCCGGGCTCAATCGTATCTTGGCCAAAAGGGAGGTGATCCTCTCTGCTGGAGCCTATCACAGCCCTAAGATCCTGATGCTTTCCGGCATTGGCCCTGCGGATCACCTAAAGGCTATGGGGATTGAGGTTTTATATGACTCCCAAGAAGTTGGAGCGAATTTACAAGATCACTACATCCTAACGATGAGCTGGCGCCTTCAGCAGGGCGCTTACAGCTACAACCAGCAGCTCTCAGGTCTGCGACTTTTGGGAAACGTTCTGCAGTACATAGCCCGCCGAAAAGGTGCGATGACCATCCCCGCTGCACAAGTCGGAGCATTCGTCAAATCTGATCCCGTTCTTGAGCGGCCTGATATTCAATTCCACTGTTTGCCCGTCACTGGCGATCTCGACGCCGCCATGGCGGGTCAAAAATCGCAACTCTCACCATGGCCGGGGCTGACACTCGCGCCCTGTGTGCTGAGACCTGAGTCGCGCGGGCGAGTCCAGCTCGCCGGACCCAATCCGGCAGATACTCCATCTATCATTCACAACTGGCTCCAAGCGCCTGCCGACCAGGCACTGTCAGTCAAAGCCATGCGGATAGCTCGAGCACTGGTTAAGACGCGTTCCCTGGCGGGGCTTGTCGAGAACGAAGCGTGGCCTGGAGAAACCAAAGAAAGCGACGAGGATCTTCTCGCTTACGCCCGTGCCTTCGGCAATACTGGTTATCATCCTGTCGGGACTTGCAGAATGGGCATCGATCCTCGCTCGGTAGTTGACCCGCAATTGCGGGCCCGGGGCCTTGCTGGCTTGCGTGTGATCGACGCCTCTGTCATGCCAAGCCTTGTCTCAGGCAACACGAATGCGGCGGCAATCATGATTGCGGAAAAAGGCGCGGACATGATTCTGGGAAGCCGATAAACGGCATGGCATTGGTTAGCGGTTCAGCGTAAAATACTCTTTATCTGTTATTGCCCGGCGGCTGCGCCATCTGGGCAGGAGAAGGAGCGGCTGAAGAAGCGGCTGGCGGATTCGATGCTCGACAGCCCGATGCAGCCATTGATCAGGGCGATCAATGCAGCGTGGGCGTGAAAAGCAGTCTTCGCAATGTCCAGACCGATTGTGGCAAATTCTGACAAGGACGCCTCCTCCATTGGTGTTCAACACCTCCACTATGGCACATCAATGCTTTCGGGGGCGTCCACGCCATCGGCCCAATTGGATCATGCCGCAGATGGCCCCAGGCCTCGCTCTAATGGGGAGTGTTTAAGGGAACGCTGCACAAACATTGAAAATAATCCAATGAATTCAACGTCAATTGGCGGAGCGGGAGGGCGCAAGAGGTTTCGCTTATAATATTGATCACGAGAGGTATTTTCACAAATCGTGGGTTCTCCCCCCACACTTGCCCCCTCGCTCTTCCAATCGTTGCTTTTGATTGCCCCGCGTTGCCAAAGTCCCTCCGAGCTCAATTGCGTAAGTGACCGCAGATGATTGCTGCAACCGCGAAAAGTGAAATCAGCGTCGGCTCATCAGACATCGCATTTCTGAGGTCAGGAACCACGCCTAGAATGCGAGCGCCAGCATCCGTTCGTCGCAATGGGAAGCCTTCCCTGCAGGATCGCGCCGCACCAGCCATCTTGCCTTGCCCAGTGGAGCCTGGGCCGAGGAATCCTGATTTGCGAGCGGCACCAGGCCCGACTTGGAGAGGACTGCGCGGACGAATGTGGTTCGGCCTTCCGGAATCGGAAATGCCTGTGCTGCCTGGAGTGGGACCCAGTCCAGCACATCTTCAACCGGTCGCCCCTGCAGCAATCCCAGCAGCGGAGCAAGGAACAGGCGCGCGGTGACCATTGCCGAGCCGGGATTGCCAGGGAGCCCAACCACCCACCGTCCCTGCGACCGCCCGATCCACACCGGTTTCCCGGGCTTGATCGCAACCTTCGAAAACAGCAGTTCGAGCTCTTGCTCGGCAAACATGGCTTTGGCGAAGTCGCGCTCGCCAACCGATGCGCCCCCGGTGACAACCACGACGTTGGCGATGGAGAGAGCCTTGTCGGCCAACTGCCGAAGTGTCACAAGATCGTCAGAGCCACTAAGCTTGGCCTCGATAGTGCCCCCATTTTCCCCGGCTAACGCAGCCACCCCAAAGGAAACCGATTCAGGGATCTTCAGGGCATCGTCGCGCGCACGACCGGGAGGTGCAAGCTCATCCCCGGTGGCGATGATGGCCACCCGGGGGCGCTTGGCGACCTGCACGGCAGCACGGTCCGCCCCCGCCAAGGCCACGATTGCGCGCGGATCAAGCAAAGTGCCAGGCTTAAGGAGCAAGTCTCCTTCAGCAAAATCGCTTGCCTCATGGCGCACGTGCCAGCCGGGACCGTACCCGTCCACGATCGTCATCACGGCGTCGTCTGCCGCGCAGTTCTCTTGCATGATCACGCGATCGGCGCCGTCGGGCAGCGCGGCGCCGGTGA
>CAYSCC010000336.1:0-2610 GCA_964429375.1 uncultured Chakrabartia sp. | reverse complement strand
GCAGGCGGACGAACAGGCCTATTCGTCGCGAGAAATTTTTTCGTTCCGTTCGTGGCGCTCCTGAGCCTCAATCGTCATCGTCGCAATCGGTCGTGCCTCAAGACGTGCCAGCGAAATCGGTTCACCCGTGACTTCGCAATACCCATATTCACCATCGTCAATTCGGCGCAACGCGGCATCAATCTTCGCGATCAACTTGCGCTGCCGATCCCTGGTTCTCAGTTCAAGTGACCAGTCTGTCTCACTCGATGCCCGGTCAGTGACATCGGGTTCGCGCAGCGATTCGGTCTGGAGCGTCTTGAGCGTATCATTGGCTTCGCGGAGAATTTCTTCCTTCCAGGCAGTCAACTTGCGACGGAAATACTCAAGCTGCGCCGGATTCATGAAGGGTTCTGCTTCGCTTGGCCGGTAGTCCAGCCCATCTTGTCCGTCACCAGAGCCGCTGTCCGATCGACCGTCGGCCGGGTCGTTGAGTGCTGACGTCATGCTACGCTATTTCCTCTCACAGACCAGTCGGCCCGCTCGGCGCTGGTTCTGCGCGCCTATAGTCAGGCCCATTGCGAGGCACAAGCCGTCCGCTACGCTGTTCCGCTTGTATTCGTTCGTCGCAACAAAAAAAGGCCCATGACAAACTTGCAGGGGCCCTATTTGATTAGCTCCGGCGATTGCCCCCCGAACTCAGGGCTGTAGATCGAGATAGAGCAGCCAGTATTTGGCAATATCGGCCCGTGGTCCCCGGACCGCTGAAAAATACTTCTTCGCCTCGTCTTTCTGGCCAGACCGCGCCAAGGCGATGCCCAGACGTGTGTTGACCTGATCCAAATCCACACCGCCCTTTTCAAGCGCGAGCTTGTAGAAGGTGATGGCCTTGGCGTCTTCCCCATAGCCAAGATAGGCATCTCCTGCACCAGCCGCCGGTTTTCCGGTCGCGCCCGGTGCATTGGCGAGCTTTTCACTCGTCACAATCGATGCGCGGTCAGCCGGAATCTTGCTTGTTGCAAGCGTGAGCACTTCGCTCACAGCCCGGCTCGACTTGTTGACGACGCCGCTGGCGAAGCCTTCCTCAATCGTCGATTTGGCTTCACCCGGCAGTGCGCGATCAATGGCAAGCGAAGCATATTCAAAGAAATCACGCTCGCCAGCCAGAGACTTGGTCAGCCTCATCAGCCGGAACAGGTCAAGCGAAGGCTGCCCTTCCAGGCGCGCACCATCCCGGTACGTAACAAGCGCACTGCGCCAGTTTTCCGGCGTCGGATAGGCACGGACCTGCGCACTGGTCCATTTGGCAACATCGGCGTTCAGCTTGGCCTTGTAGGCAACGGATGCAGCGCGTGCATACCATGATTCTGGTGCTTTCTGGCCACCTGCACTCGCTTCAGCGACAGCACGTTCAACAAACGTCAAGCCAACAGCCTGCTGGTTCAACTTGAAATGGGCTTCGGCCAGCCTCAACAGCCGGTCAACACTCTTTGAGCCCAGCCGATCCGCCTCAGTCAACTTGGCGATTGCGTCAGGAAAGTCGCCTGCTTCGTAGGCCATATTCCCCGAAACGAAATAGAGTTCGACCAGGTTTGAAGCCATCTTCGAGTTGGAGGCAATCATCTGGTTGATGGCCTTGCGACCGGCCGCCTGATCCTTGGTAAGCTTGTAGATGTCATACGCGATCGCACCCACATAAAATTTTTCATCAGGCTGTGTCGCGATGGCCTCGGCAGCGGCAAGCTTGGCTGACGCATCGGCTGCATTGGCAGCCTTGGCGGCCGTCTGGGCCGCGGAGATTGCTGCACGGAATTCCTTGCTAAGTTGCGGAGTATACTGGGGCTGGGCCTTTTCCTTGTTCTCCTTCTTTGCGAATGCCGGCGTCGAAACGCCCGTTGCGATCATGCCCAAGGCCAGCGCTGCGCCAAGCGAAGCCTTTGAAACCAGTTTCATACGGTCATCCTCCTGCAATCGGACGTTCCAGCCCGAGACTCTGCGCGCCTCGCTAGTCCCACTGAGGCAAGCGCACAAGACTGGAACGAACAGGCAGGGTATTGGCGCCCCCAGCATGAACAAGAATTGAACCATCCTGCGACCTCGCGGGGCTGGCCTTTTTCCACACTGCCAGCTAGGACTGGCTGTAGCGAATCTCAGCGGAAAGACAGACATTGAGCAACGACGAGTCACTCCTCGCCGACCCTTCGGATATCACTCCGGTCAACATTGTTGACGAGATGAAGTCGAGTTATCTCGACTATGCGATGTCCGTCATCGTCTCGCGCGCACTTCCTGACGTGCGCGACGGCCTGAAACCTGTTCACCGGCGTATTTTATGGTCTGCCCATGAAAGCGGATACGCCTGGAACAAGGCATACAAGAAGAGCGCGCGCATTGTTGGTGATACGATGGGCAAGTATCACCCGCACGGTGATCAGGCCATCTATGATGCGCTTGCTCGGCTCACCCAGGATTGGGCCATGCGACTGCCCCTGATCGACGGCCAGGGCAATTTCGGATCCATGGACCCTGATCCGCCGGCAGCGCAGCGCTATACAGAAGCGCGCCTTGCCAAGGTGTCAAACGCGCTGCTCGATGACATTGACAAGGACACGGTCGACTTCCAGCCCAACT
>CAYSCC010000335.1:0-2615 GCA_964429375.1 uncultured Chakrabartia sp. | reverse complement strand
GGTAGGCCACACCCTGGCTTCGCCGAAATCCGATCTTGCCGAGCGCATCGTTCAATTCGCTCGCATTCGAGCCGGTCAGCTCGGTGAAAACCTTGCGCTCAAGCTTGCCCGGAAGATACGGGCACGGCGACGGGCTGGTGACAAAAAATCTCGGAAACCGGAATTGTGCGGTCACGGCCGATCCGTCTCCCAAACGGTGTTACGCTGTTTGCTGACGCGTTATGAAGCTGCCGATGCGCAATGAAAAGGGCATTTACCATCAAAAAACGGTAAACGCGAAAACAGGGCTGAATTCAGGCGAGCTCAACCTGGGACACATCGTAACCCGCGTCACGCAGTGAGGAGATCAGGCGGGCCAGATGCGGCGCATCGCGTGTCTCGCACTCGATATCCGTAATCAACCCCTTGGCCGGCAAATCCGTGAACACGCGCTGGTGATAGATTTCGAGCACATTGACGTTCTGTTCGGCGATCACCCGGAAAACATTCACGAGTGCGCCGGGCCTGTCCTGCAGACGAATGCGAATCCGGGCCAGCCGGCCGGAGCGCACCTGATCGCGCAGCAAAACATTGGCGAGCAAACGGGTATCGATGTTGCCTCCGGTCAGGACAATGCCAACCGTCCTGCCGCGGAACTTTTCCCCGTGTTCCATGAGAGCGGCCAGCCCCGCGGCGCCTGCGCCCTCGACAACGGTCTTTTCGATCTGGAGGAGCAGACTGACCGCCTCTTCAAGCCGCCGTTCACTGACCAGAACGATCTCATCGACCAAAGACTTGACGAACCGGCGGGTCAGTTCGCCCGGATGCTTGACGGCAATACCTTCTGCAAGCGTATCCCCCGCGCACGGTGACGAATGACCGTCTATGACATTGCGCATCGAGGGGAAGAGTTCTGCCTGCACCCCGATCAGCTTGAGGTCGGGACGCAGTGCCTTGGCCGCGGTTGCCATGCCTGAAATGAGTCCGCCCCCGCCGATGGGAACCACCAACGTGTCGATTTCGGGCGCATCCTCGAGCATCTCGAGCGCCACCGTGCCCTGTCCGGCAATGATATCCGGTTCGTCGAACGGATGAACGAAGGTCAGGCTGCGTTCGCCCTCGAGCGCGCGGGCATGCGCATAGGCCGCCTCGAACGTTTCTCCGTGCAGAACGACGGTCGCACCGTGCGCCTCGGTCTGCATGACCTTCACTGTCGGCGTCAGTTTCGGCATGACGATTGTCACGGGGACACCCAATCGCCTGCCGTGATAGGCCAGGCCTTGGGCATGGTTGCCGGCAGATGCGGCAATGACGCCATTCTTGCGGGCATTGTCGCCCATCAGAAGCAGGCGGTTGAGGGCGCCGCGCTCCTTGTAGGCTGCTGTGAACTGCAGATTCTCGAATTTGAGGTGGACTTGTGCGCCGGTCATGTTCGACAGTGTCTGGCTGAGCAGTGTGGGCGTGCGCACGACAGCCCCACTGATCCGTGCATGGGCGGCGCGGACGTCTTCGAGCGTTACGGGCAAGCGATCATGATCAGACATGGAGGGCGCCCTAACGCATCTGGCGCAGATGGCAAACAGTGCTTATGCTCACGCACATGGCAAAACTGGCTTTTATCGGACTTGGGGTGATGGGTGGGCCAATGGCTCAGCACCTGGCAGAAGCCGGACACGACATGACAGTATACAATCGCACCCAATCCCGGGCGGATGCCTGGGTCCGTGCCAATGGCGGGACGAGTGCGTCCAGCCCGGCAGAAGCAGCGGAAGGAGCCGATGCTGTCATTACGTGTGTCGGCAATGATGATGATCTCGCTGCCGTGACTCTTTCACGCGACGGCGCGTTCAGGACAATGCGCAAGGACAGCCTGTTTATCGATCACACAACGGTTTCGGCCAAGATTGCGCGTCAGCTGGCCGTGGAGGCCAAGGACAAATACATCCTGCCAATTGATGCACCGATGACGGGTGGGCAGATCGGAGCACAAAAAGGCATGCTGACCCTGATGTGCGGCGGCCGTGCGAATGCCATCGAGGCGGCCACGCCCATCATGCAGGCTTATGCTGCCAAGATCGTGCACGTCGGACCCACCGGCGCGGGGCAACTGACCAAGATGGTCAACCAGATCGGATTTGCCGGAATCGTCCAGTCGCTCGCCGAAGCGATCCGTTTTGCGCAGGCGGAAAATCTCGATCTCGACAAGGTGTTCGAAGCCATTTCCGGCGGTGCCGCATCAAGCTGGCAGATGACCAACCGTTGGGCGACAATGGCCCGCGACGAATTCGATTTCGGGCTTGCGGTCGACCTGATGCGCAAGGATTTGGGGCTTGCCTTTGATGAAGCGCGTGGCAACGGGGCGACGCTGCCAGTGACGGCGCTGGTCGACCAGTTCCTTGCCGATGTGCAGGGCCTGGGCGGCGGCAGGCAGGATCCGAGTGCCTTGATCAGGCGGCTGGCAAAACCCGGCCAGGGCTGAAGGCCTTCGTTCTTTTGGCGTTTCCGGCTTTGCTTATGCCGGGCGCCGCTGCAAAGGGAACGCTGCATGTTTGGACTATCGGACTCTCGTCTGGCACTTGCGGTAGCCCTGGTTCTGGGCTGCTCGTCCGTGTCCGGTGTCGCGGCATCCGCACCGG
>CAYSCC010000334.1:0-2634 GCA_964429375.1 uncultured Chakrabartia sp. | reverse complement strand
CGGGCCGATATCGAGGATCGCGATATCCTTGGCGTGTGGCTTGACGATCATGGCTCCAATCAACGCACCAGCAAGGATCGGCCGTCTTTCAAGGAGGTTCCACGCGCCCAGCCACATGGCTCCAATCAGAAAGCCATAATGGCCTGCCCACATGTTGACGATGGATGCTGGCATGAGCACCGCAAGAGCAGCCGGCAGTCCAACCGATTTCAGATATGGCCGTGCTGCCCACACAAAAAGAGCACCCGTACCCGCTAGCCAGAGCGCAAGGGCTGCATAATAGGGCAGAAACGCGAAAAGCGGCGTGTAGAGCAGGCTGACCGGCGGGTAGGAATAATTGTGGTACTTGAGTCGTCCGTCCCCGAACAACTGGTCCTGAAACGCTCGATAGGCTTCGACGTCATACAGGATGTCGTATCTGCCTGCCCTGACCAGATGACCGGACGTATAGACGTTGACGAAATCACGCCCCCAAAGCGCGGCGCCATGGATCGATCCATTGGGCAGGGTGGTGGACACGTCGAACAGGATGACGGAAAGAATCAGGGCCAGCGGAATGATCCAGGCCGCAAGCCACACCGGGTTGCGTTCCAGTCGCCGGGGCGAGGATGAGCCAGCGTCTTCGTCCAAATTTTGAGTTCCCATTCTGGATTTCACGGGTTCGCCTTGGCGGGCAATGGCGCTTTTCCATCGTCAGCCGGTTTGAGTACAGCGAGGAGCGATACGCCAAAGGGCATGGGAATTCGTCCGACGAGATGCCTTTCCAGCCCGAATATTTTCATGAAAATCCTGTTGAGAATGGGCGATGGCAGGGCATCGTCTGCGTCCTCGCGTCCGACCAGCTTGCCAAGGATGCGAAAGACGGCGGCAAGCGGAAAGAGCAGGGTGTTGAAATGGGAGACAAGTTCCGGCTCAAGACCCGCCTTTGCGACAACCGCGCGCAGATCAGCGCCATTGTAGCGTCGGAAATGGTGATGCACCGTGTCATGTGCGCTCCACATCCATCGGTTGGCGGGGACAGTTACAAGCACTCGACCCCCCGGTTTCAGCTTCCGAGCAATGGTAGCGAGGGCCGGAGCGTCGTCAGACACATGCTCCAGCACGTCAAGAAGAGCGACGAGATCGTAGCCATGATCGGGTACTCCCTCCAGATCGGGTAACCGAGCATTGCCAACCGGGCGGCCGAGGCGTTTTGTCGCCAGTATTCGGGCCTTGTCATCGAGTTCGAGGCCGTCGACGCTTCCGAAGTTTCCCAGCATCGCAAAATTGTGGCCAGTGCCGCACCCGATTTCAAGAATCCTCGCCGAACCCGGCAATTTCACGTGATGGCGGATCACGGCCGCAAGGATTTGTCGACGTGCGATATACCACCAGTGGGTCTGGTCGAGCGCAGCCATCCGGTCGAAAATGACGCGTTCCATCAGTCCTCGATCCCGACGGTCTGCCGGACAATGTACAATGGACGCTGCTTGGCCTCGATCAGGATCCGGCCCACATATTCACCCAAAACGCCGAGCGAAATCAGCTGCAGTCCTCCAAAGAAGAGGATTGCGGTCATGAGGGATGCGTATCCCGGCACATTGGCGCCTGAAATCAGGGTGCGGCCAATGATGAAGCTGGCATAGGCGAAGGACAGAAGCGCAACGACGACTCCGACATAACTCCAGATTCGCAGCGGGACCGTCGATGCCGACGTTATTCCATCAAGCGCCAGGGTCCAGAGTTTCCAGTACCGAAACTTTGTCGATCCGACTTCGCGTTCAACGCGGTCATATTCAACGGCTGTCTGGCGGAAGCCACTCCAGGCAAACAGACCCTTCATGAACCGGTTACGTTCCGGCATCTTGCGGATCACATTGACAACCTTGCGATCGAGCAGACGAAAGTCTCCGGCGTGTTCGGGGATCTTGTCCGGCGAAAGCCAGTTGTGCGCACGATAATAGAGATCCGCTGTAAAGCGTTTCGGAAGGCTGTCACTTTCACGATTGCGGCGCACGCCATAGACAACTTCGCTTCCGGAACGCCACGCCGCGATCATTTCACCAATGACTTCCGGCGGATCCTGAAGATCGACATCGATCGGGATCACTGCCTCTCCCCGGGCAAAGTCAAGCCCTGCTGAAAGTGCTGCTTCCTTTCCGAAGTTGCGCGACAACGAGACAGCACGGACACGGGGTTCGGTTTCGTTTGCAAGGAGAATAGATGCAAATGTCGCGTCGGTGCTGCCATCATCGACAAACAATATTTCCCAGGACTGCGCGGCTGCATCGGACAATCCGTCTAGGACCTTGCCTACGCGCGCAATGAACGGCGTAATCGCGTCTTCCTCGTCCTTCACCGGAACCAGAATTGTCAGAATGGGGTGCGTCGCGGTCATCATCGTCATTGTGGCATGATTTGCCCCGAAGATGGTTAACGAAATGAAAAAAATCAGCCAAAGACCCAGCGGCGGTTGAGCGTAAAGGTCAAAACCGGGCTCACAAGGACAATCGGGATCACGGGCCACCAGGTCGGGCCGCCCATCTGCTTCACAAGCAGCCAGACGAAGAACTGGTTCGCAAGGAACCCCAGCGACGTCGTGATGAAGAAGCGGACGGTGCGGACATGTGCCCGATCGCGTGCGCCGTGCCCGCG
>CAYSCC010000333.1:0-2640 GCA_964429375.1 uncultured Chakrabartia sp. | reverse complement strand
TCGAATATTTGATCTCGGCATCGTCAAGGGCCACCAGTTCGACAACAGCGGCATGCAACTGGTTCTCGTCGCGCATCGGCGCGGTGCAGCCTTCGAGGTAGGACACATAGGCGCCCTTGTCTGCCACGATCAGCGTGCGTTCGAACTGGCCGGTATTTTCCGCGTTGATGCGGAAATAGGTCGAAAGCTCCATCGGGCACCGCACGCCTTCAGGGATGTAGACGAAGGTTCCGTCCGAAAAGACAGCGCAGTTCAGGGCCGCAAAATAATTGTCGTGCATCGGCACGACCTTGCCCAGCCATGCCTTCACCAGTTCGGGATACTCGCGGATCGCCTCGGAGATGGACAGGAAGATGACGCCGGCGCGTTTCAACTCCTCACGGAACGTCGTCGCAACGCTGACGCTGTCGAACACCGCGTCAACGGCAACCTTGCGCGCGCCCTCTACGCCCGCAAGCACCTTCTGTTCCTCGATCGGAATGCCAAGCTTCTTGTACACCTCAAGGATCTCGGGGTCGACTTCGTCGAGACTTGCCAGCTTTGGCTTGGCCTTGGGCGCAGCGTAATAATAGGCGTCCTGATAGTCGATTGGCTCGATATTGAGCTTGGCCCAGTCCGGCATCTCCATCGTCAGCCAATGGCGATAGGCCATCAGACGCCAGTCGAGCATCCAGTCCGGCTCGTTCTTCTTGGCCGAAATGAAGCGGACAATATCCTCGTTCAAACCCTTGGGCGCGAACTCCTGCTCGATGTCGCTCGAAAACCCCCATTCATAGGTTTCAAGCTCCTTCGCGACAGCCGCAGCGTCTGCATTCTTCGCTGCCATCACTGCATCTCCGCCAGCGCATTGAGGCTGACGCCAGCCAGGGCTCCGCGCACGGCCTGATTGACCACGCGCCAGTGGGGCTGGACCCGGCACGTGCCTTCCATGCTGCAATCATGACGCCCGCTTTCGACGCACGAGGTCATGGCAATGGGCCCTTCGACGGCTTCGATAATATCGGCCAGCGTCACAGCGGCTGCCGGCCGGGCCAGCTTGAAACCGCCGCCAGCCCCACGGACGGACCGCAGCAACCCGGCTGCGCTCAGCTTGCTGACCAGCTTCTGGACTGTGGGCAGGGGAATGCCCGTCTCGTCAGCCAGGCCAGCGGCATTGGTCCGCGCCCCGCCGCAATGGCGGGCCGTGGCGGACATCATGACAACAGCATAGTCTGCAAGGCTGGAAAGACGCATGGGCAATAATTAGACCAATTTGGTCCGATTATCAAGTCCAGGGCTCCTCCATCCGGAAATTGGCAGGGTGGAGCGTGATCTGCATGATCGGGTTGGACCGGACCTGCAACCGGCGTGGCGTCAATCCGGTGAAGTGTTTCACTTCCCGTGTCATATGGGCGCGGTCCGCATAGTCTCTTGCAAGTTCGTCCGGGATAGGGCCCTTGTTGCCAACCAGGTAGGAAGCCGTGCGCAGCGCCCGAAACTTGCGGGCAAGCATTTTGGGCGGGGCGCCAAAATAACGGTTGGAGATCCGCATGACCTGCCGCGGTGAAAGGGCGCAATCGGCATACAGGGCTTCGGGTGACGGAATGGGCATGCACGACAGCCAGGCCTCGATCTTCCGGATAATGGCGCGATGCGTGTTCGGAACTGGTCTGATCTTCTGCACCAGGAAAGCATCCATGAGCTTGCCCATTGCAGCAACGTCCCGTTGTCCCTTCAACTGCCGGTGCAGTTCAAGCGACTCCGCTCCCAGCAGGAACGCCCCGTCCCGGGCATCATTGGCGCAGGACTCGGCCGTGGCATCCACAATCCCGCCCCAGAACTCGGGTAGAAGCACACAGCCGAAGCTGTCGAGCGGTCCGGTCAGCCTGTAACTTGCGGTCAAGGTCGCTGGGCCAAGCAGCATGACAGGACAATCGCGAACCTTCCGCCCGTCAGGATAGGTAAGGCTGCCATTGCCTGCGAACATCATCCGCAATGAACCCACATCGGCCCGTTCAAAATCCTCGATCAGTGGATAATCGAAATGGACGTGATAGTAGGATGACACATAGGGCTTGAGCCTGGGGTCCGGGGCCGCAAAACTCAATCGCATCGCCATGCGTGGTCAGCGCCTGTCAGGTTTGCGCCGAAAGGGGTGAAATCTGTCCCTTGAGCTCGGCACGATCGAAAGTCCGTGTTGTCAGACGGGACACATGATCGCGAATGGCGCTGGGCGTAATGCCTATGAATTCCTTCAGCTCGCGAATGCAGTGCGACTGGTCATAAAACCCTTCGTCGATGAAGTCCTGCCAATCGCCTTGCCCTCGCGCGATCAGGTTTGCGGTCCGCAAGGCCCGGTACTTCCGCACCAGCTGCTTGGGTGGCGACCCGTAAATCTGGCGCGTCAGGCGCTCGATCTGGCGGCGAGACAGGTTGGTGGCGGCCTCCAGCTCCGCAAGGTCTGGCGAAAGGCCGGATTCGAGCCAGTTATCTACTTCGCGGATGAACCAGTGGGGCACTTTTGCGAGCGCGTCGGAAAAACGCACGGACCGCTCCGTCATCAGCGCCGCCATCGCCTCCACGCTGTCCATCTGCGCCATTCTGGCAGCCGTTTCGACAAGAACATCGTCTTCCACTGCCGGCTCTAGTCCATCCAAGTCT
>CAYSCC010000332.1:0-2646 GCA_964429375.1 uncultured Chakrabartia sp. | reverse complement strand
CCAATCGCTGGAAGCTGCAATGGCGGAGGGCCGCCATGTCCCGTTGCTCGATGGCATCATCAGTCGTGCATCGCTGATCGTCGCATCAAATGAGGAGATCATCCGCGACATGGTGCATGAACGTGCCGGACGCATTCTCCGCTGGACCGGGCTGGACGAGAATGTTGCAGACGCGCTTATCACCGGGTTGAACAAGCTGCTTTACGACATGGCTGACTATCCCGATCACCCGCTTCGCTTGCGCGTGAACGAGATGCTGGCCGATCTCGGTCACGACCTCCAGCATGATCCGGAGATGCAGGCAAAGGTCGCCCGTCTCAAGGAAGAGATTGTCGAAAATCCGGCCATGCAACGCTGGATCGACGGGTTGTGGCAGCAGGCGCGCAGCGCGCTGCTCAAGGCAGCACGGGATCCCGACAAGGCAATGGCGGGCAGGTTCGGAGAGGCCCTTCGCCAGCTTGGCACCACGCTCCAGCAGGACGAACGTCTACGAGATACGATCAACCGCTTTGCGCGCCGCGCCACGGTGGGCGCGACGGCCAGTTATGGCGACAATATCGTCCGACTGGTGTCCGATACCGTGCGGGCCTGGGACGCAAGCCGGGTGACGGATCGGGTCGAAAATGCTGTGGGTCGCGATTTGCAGTATATCAGGATAAATGGCACGCTTGTTGGCGGGATCGTGGGGCTGGCGCTGCATGCGGTGGACGTGCTGTTATAGCCAGCGATCATTGCTGACGGCACATCGTTCAGGAAATCTGGCACTTTCTGCGGGCCATTGTCCGCATGACTGACTCGTCAGCCGTCGCTGACACGTTCGATATCGGCGCCGACCGCTGAAAGCTTCTCCTCAAGGCGCTCATAGCCGCGATCCAGATGATAGACGCGCTGCACATTGGTTTCGCCTTCGGCGACAAGACCGGCAATGATCAGGCTCATCGAAGCTCGCAGGTCAGTCGCCATCACCGGCGCGCCGACAAGGCGATCGACCCCCCGGACAACGGCCGATCGCCCGCGGACCTGTATGTCCGCACCCATCCGCGCCAGTTCGGGCACGTGCATGTAGCGGTTCTCGAAGATTGTTTCCGTCAGTACGCTGGCTCCGTCTGCCCGGGTCAGCATGGCCATGAACTGGGCCTGCATATCGGTGGCAAATCCCGGAAATGGCGCGGTCGAGAGTGTCAACGGTGCCAGCCGGCCATCCGAGCTGACGCGAATGCCCTTCCGATGCTCCTCGACTGTCACGCCAGCATCGCGCAAAGCGCCCAGCGTCGCCTGCATGTCCGCCGCATTCGCGCCAGCAAGATCGACGTCGCCGCCTGCAATACCAACGGCACAGGCATAGCTGCCGGCTTCGATCCTGTCCGGCATGACGCGATAGGTTGCCCCATGGAGCCGGTCCGTACCCTCGATCGTCAGAGTCTCCGTGCCGATTCCGTCAATCTGGGCACCCATGGCCACCAGCAGGTTGCACAGGTCCACAATCTCCGGTTCCCGTGCGGCATTTTCTATGATGCAGGTTCCCCGCGCTCGAGCGGCAGCCATCAGGGCATTCTCTGTGGCACCGACCGAGACGACGGGAAAGATGATCTTGCCCCCGGGCAGCCGACCGTCCTTGGCCCGCGCCGTCACATAGCCGCTGGCCGTTTCCATTTGCGCGCCAAACGCCTCCAGCGCCTTGAGGTGGAGGTCGATTGGACGGTTGCCAATCGCGCACCCACCTGGAAGGGAAACAGTCGCTTCGCCCGCTCGCGCAAGCAGGGGGCCCAGAACCAGGATCGAGGCGCGCATCTTGCGCACAATGTCATAGGGCGCGATGGTTGCGGTCACCCTGCCGGCCCGCAGCGTCATGACGCGGCCAAAATCTTCGGGCCGCGCTCCCTCGATCATCGTTGAGCAGCCCAGCTGGTTGAGAAGATGGCCAAAGCTGTCGACATCGGCGAGGCGAGGCAAATTCCGCAAAGTCAGCGGCTCATCGGTCAGCAAGGCGCATGGCAGCAGTGTCAGCGCCGAATTCTTTGCCCCCGAAATCGGGATAGTGCCGGAAAGGCGATTGCCGCCGCGAACCAAGATCCTGTCCATGAACGGCCTTTACCGCCTGCGTGGCCAATCGCAAGCGTCACACTTGACCTTGCGTGCAGCCATTCCCAGATTTAGAGCCATCCGATCTGAGGAGACAAGACGATGAGTGACGCAGTCCAGGCCCGCATTGGCGAAATCGTGAACGGCAGTGACATCGTCCTGTTCATGAAGGGCACACCCTATTTTCCGCAGTGCGGCTTTTCGAGCAAGGCCGTGGCGATCCTTGAACATCTCGATGTGGAATTCGCCAGTTTCGATGTCTTGCAAGACCCCGAAGTGCGGGCCGGCATCAAGGAATATTCAGATTGGCCAACCATTCCCCAGCTTTACGTGAAGGGTGAATTCATTGGCGGTTCGGATATCATGATGGAAATGTTCGAAGCGGGTGAACTCGCTCAGCTTATGGCCGATCAGGGAATTGGCAGCGCGGCCTGACCGTTCGATCCCTATCCAAATCTGCTGTGGTTTGCTGAGGTTCCCGGGTGTGGGCGGGTCGGTGCGAGACCAGGTAAGCAACCGACCCGCCACTCTGAAGCGTTGAAACGCTTTGGGGGAACACACATC
>CAYSCC010000331.1:0-2654 GCA_964429375.1 uncultured Chakrabartia sp. | reverse complement strand
CCGGAGACTGGAAGACGGGTTTGAGCCTGCCGGTAAAATCGCTATCGGTGTTTTGATGGCTGATGCTTCCCCCACCCCGATGATGGCGCAATATCTTGCGCTGAAAGCCGAGGCGGGGGACTGCCTGCTGTTCTACCGCATGGGCGACTTCTACGAACTCTTCTTCGAAGATGCCAAGGTGGCGGCCGCCGTGCTCGACATTGCACTCACTGCACGCGGCGAACATCAAGGACTGCCCATCCCGATGTGCGGCGTTCCCGTTCATGCCATGGAAGCCTATCTCGCGCGCCTCATCCGGGCTGGGCATCGCGTGGCCATCGCCGAACAGACCGAAAGCCCGGCCGACGCACGGCGACGGGGATCCAAGGCGATTGTTTCGCGTGCCATTGTGCGTGTCGTGACCGCTGGCACGCTGACCGAGGAAACGCTTCTGGAGGCGCGC
Organism: uncultured Chakrabartia sp.; assembly: GCA_964429375.1. Lineage (GTDB taxonomy): Bacteria > Pseudomonadota > Alphaproteobacteria > Sphingomonadales > Sphingomonadaceae > Aquisediminimonas. Next base: position 2,212 of record CAYSCC010000331.1, on the reverse strand, counting down.
GCTGCAAACTGGCTGGTTGCGGTTGCCCAAGTCGGCGAATTTTTCGGCCTTGCAGCCGCGGACATCTCAACGGGCCGCTTCGAAATCGCCGAAACCAGCCTCTCCGGCCTGGATGCTGAACTGGCGCGGCTTTCCGCGGCTGAGGTCATTGTCCCAAATGGAGCACCGTTGGCCGGGCTCGTCCGGCCACGGCAGGAGTTCGATTCGACAGCGGGTGAGGCCCGGCTCAAGCGACTTTTCGGTGTCGCCACACTGGACAGCTTCGGCGGCCTGACGCGCGCACAAACCGCGGCAGCCGGTGGGCTGATTTCTTATCTTGACCATGTAGGAAAGGGTGCGCTGCCATTCCTCAGCCCTCCCGTGAAGCGAACAGCAAGCGACCACATGTTGATCGATGCTGCCACGCGCGAAAGCCTGGAGCTCGTTCGCTCCGCTGCCGGCACACGCAGCGGCAGCCTGCTCGATGCCGTCGATCGAACGGTCACGCCCGGCGGTGCCAGGCTGCTCGCCAGTGACATTGGGGCGCCGCTCACCGACAGGGAGGCTATTCAGGCCCGACTGGACCTCGTGAGCTACTATGTTGAAGATGGCGCCGCCCGCGACGGTCTGCGCGCAGCATTGAGAGCCCTTCCCGATGTCGCGCGGGCATTGGGGCGGCTTTCGTCGGGACGCGGCGGACCACGGGACCTTGGGCAGTTGCGCGACGGTTTGGGTGAAGCCCGGCTCCTGAGAGAGCGCCTGTCCAGATCCAAAGACCTGCCTCCCCTGCTTACATCCCTTTTGCCCCTGCTTGATGGCCATGGAGCCCTGGTCGACCTCCTTGGCAGGGCACTTGTGCAATCGCCACCGATCGATGCTGCCCAGGGAGGGTACATTGCAGAAGGCTACGATGCGGCGCTGGATGCGCTTCGCAGCAAGGGAGGTAGCGGGCGCCGCGACATGGCGTTGCTGGAGTCTCGTTACCGTGAACAAACCGGCATTGCCGCGCTCAAGATCAAGCACAACAACGTACTTGGCTATCATATCGAGGTTTCGGCCAAGCATGCCGACCCCCTGATGGCTGTCGATTCGGGTTTCACCCATCGCCAGACTCTGGCCGGCGTCGTGCGTTTCAATGCGCCCGAACTGCATGAGCTTGCCATGACTGTCACACAGGCTGGCGCCCATGCAGTTGCGGCCGAAGCCGCCCATCTCGAAGAGTTGCAAGCAGCCGCCCTTGCCCGGGCGGGCAACATTGCCGCCACAGCGGATGCGCTAGCGCGCCTTGATGTCGCGGCCGGACTTGCGGCACGCGCCGTCGAAGGCAACTGGTGCCGACCCGCCTTGGTCGACGATTTGCGATTGGATGTGGTGGCCGGGCGCCATCCTGTGGTTGAGGCAGCCTTGGCACAAGCTGGCACGCGCTTCATCGCCAACGATACCCAGCTGCGGCCTGAATCGCGCCTCTGGCTCGTGACGGGGCCCAACATGGGCGGCAAATCGACGTTTCTGCGGCAGAATGCCCTGTTTGCTATCCTGGCCCAGGCCGGAAGCTTTGTGCCGGCCGAATCTGCCACCATCGGCCTCGTTGACCGGTTGTTCAGTCGGGTTGGGGCATCTGACAATCTTGCACGCGGCCGTTCGACCTTCATGGTTGAGATGGTCGAAACAGCTGCAATCCTTGCCCAAGCAACTGAGCGTAGTTTCATCATACTGGATGAAGTCGGCCGCGGCACGTCAACCTATGATGGCCTTGCAATCGCTTGGGCCGTTGTCGAAGCAGTGCATGAGGTCAATCGCTGCAGATGTCTGTTCGCAACCCATTATCATGAGCTGACTCGGCTTGCAGAGACGCTGGACGCCCTGTCGCTCCACCATGTTCGCGCACGTGAACACAAGGGCGAACTCATTCTGCTTCATGAAGTCACCCACGGCCCAGCAGACCGCAGTTATGGCATTGAAGTTGCCCGTCTCGCAGGCATCCCACCCACAGTCCTTGCACGCGCCAAAGCCGTGCTGTCCAAGCTCGAAGCCGGTCGCGATGCGACTGGCGGCCTCGCGGCCGGCCTCGATGACTTGCCGCTGTTCGCTGCTGCATTGCCCCCGCCAGAAACACCAGACGCCATCCGAGCCGCACTTGAATCCATCGACGTGGACTCGCTGAGCCCGCGCGCAGCCCTCGACACCTTGTATGAGTTGAAGCGCCTGCTTCAGTAAAGTGCAATTGATTCGA
>CAYSCC010000330.1:0-2658 GCA_964429375.1 uncultured Chakrabartia sp. | reverse complement strand
CCATAGACGCGGATATTGTCCGTATAGGCATCCTCAGGCTCGATGCAGTTCTGCCAGGCAACCACGCCGTCTTCCTTCGTGAAGATGGCCGTCGACGGAACTGGAGGGGGAAGCTCGCTCTCGCGCAGCTGCTCATGCACGCCGGGATCGTCGAGCCTGTGCCCGGTAAAGCGCTGATAGGCACGCCAGGCATTGGTCGCACGCGGATCGCCCACAATGGGCGACCCAAGCGTGATGACCTGACGGACAAGATCGGGCCGGCGGCGCGAAAGCTGGCGCGCCATCATGCCGCCAAGGCTCCAGCCAACGAGGCTTGTCCTTTGCCCTGTCTGCTCATGGATTTCATCCAGCCGGGCAATCAGCCGCTCCCCCTGCTGGCCAATCGCCTTGGGCCCGAGATTGCGCCCCAGGTTCCAGCTGTGCGCGTCATAGCCGATGCGGGTCAGGAATCTGCGAAGCAGCGCCGTTGACCGATCGGTTGTGATGAAACCCGGCAGCACAAGAACGGGATGGCCATCCCCACGGGGGGCCGAGGCCAGCAGCGGCGACGCCATCGGGATGGAGCCAAGCTCCATCAGCGCGCGCACAGGCTCGGTCAGGGCAAGGAAAAGGGACGGCGGGGGCACTCTATCTGTTTGTCTATTCAGCATTTTTTATGTCTTTCCTCTCCGGAGCCGACATGCTGCTAGGTTTTGAGGCGCTGTGCAACCCTTAAACGTCCCGGCAGGGGCGAACTTTACCTCCGTCTCAAGGTCAGCCAGCGAGCGCGGCGCGCAGTTTCCGGGGGTTATACAAGGACAGTGGCTCTCCCTTGATGAGCGGATCTGCCCAGCGCCGGGTTGCGGCCCAGCGGCGATGAACGGCTTCGGCCGGGCCGGAAAGAGCTTTGCCGTCCCGCAAGTCCTGCTGGATTTGCGCCAGAGCGAGCCCGGCTTCCTCGAGTGCCGATCGCGCCTCCTCAAGCCCGTCCCCCTGATATCGGGCATCCATGCTGCCCAGGATTGATCGAGCGCCGCGCAGCATGGCCAGTGCAGTGTCACGGTCCTCATCGACCAGCGCAGTTTCTGCGGCCCCAAGCGCAAGGAAATAGTCAGCAAGGGCATTGGCGACGCCGTAGGGCTGGTCATGACGAGAGGGACAATGGGCGGGATCCAGGGCGCGGACATAGTTGGCAAGACCCTTGAGGATGACGGGAGACGGCGGCTCTCCATCAAATTCCTCGACAATCAGGCCGCGAATAAAGGCTTCGAGCCGGCGCTGGTCCACGCGGGAGATTTTCGGCACATCAAATGTCAGGTCGGGAATGGGCCGAGGATTGGCAATACCATCCCCGCGATGTGAGCTCATCAGCGATGACGTGACGTCCGCCGTTCCCGGTGCCCCGGACAGGCCGGGAAAATGGAAGCCCGGGTTTCCCCGCCCGCCACGATGGCAGCTCATGCAGCTCAGCCCGGCCCGTGCGGCCTGCCCACCAAGCAGTATGGGATCGCGGAATGCGACGGTGCCATAGACAAGCGAGACAATATCAGGCGAATCCTCTGGCAAGCATTCTTCTGGCCGCGTTGTCAGCAAATGGAGTCGCTGCGGCGCAACAATCCAGTCTGCTTCACGGATGGGGACTGGCGCACTGGCACGAACCCCGGCGCTGGCCAAGCTGGCAAGGGCAAGACCCCTCAGGAGTGAGGCGAATGGCCGGCCGCGATCCAACGCCGCAATTCCTCCGCCTCTGCACAGCCAAAGCGACACTGCGCATCCAGCACCGCCAGCTTCTGCCGCGCCCCCGCCAGATCTCCGCGTTCGACCATCAGTTCGCCGTAGTATTCCGTCGCACCGCGATGGTTTGGTGCAACGGCAAGTGCCGCCAGATAATAGGATTCGGCAATCTCGAACTGCCCCAGCTTGCGGTGCGCAAAGCCGAGATAGGTCAGGATGTCGGGGTGAGGGCCAAAACTTGCCTGGGCCTTCTTGAGCGTTGCGATGGCATCCTCGTAGCGGCGATCATTGATCAGGCCGACGGCATCGAGGTAAAGTGCATCGCCCTTGGCCGCGCTCGCGAACAGCAGGCTCTTGTTTTGTATAAAGGACGCCACAGGTGCGGCTGCCAATGCCGCGGAGACCGCGTCAATTGCGCCCTGAATTTCGGCGGCGGTAGGGCAGGTCTTGGCACAAGATTCGGCCTTGCCCCGCAGCGTCACAAGTGTCGCTTCTGCATTCGGCCTGTCGCCAAGCCTGGCATAGCTGATCCCCAATTCCCGCCAGGCATTCGTCATGCCGGGATCAATGCGCGTTGCCTTTTCGAAGAACTTGCGGGCGCCTTTCCAGTCCCCAAGTCCTTCCCGGGCCATGCCGGCAAGGAAGTTCGTGTTCGCGTCGCGCGGGGCGCTTGCCAGGACACGGTCAAATGCTGTTCGCGCAGCTTTGAAGTTCTGGGCCTGAAGCGCAGCGATACCGTTCGCATATTCCTTGACCGGATCATATTGGGGGGCACTGTCGCTCGGGAAGCCGCCACCGCCTCCACCCCCTCCGGTGCCTGCAGCCCAAAGCGGGCTGACCATCGCCAGCGCGGCACAGGCCGTTGCCGCAAAAAGAATCTTGCGCATCCTGTCCTCCTCGATCCCGCCTTCACCGCCCAGCTCAACGCCGACTGGCAGCAAATCG
>CAYSCC010000329.1:0-2692 GCA_964429375.1 uncultured Chakrabartia sp. | reverse complement strand
ACTGAGACATTGAAATTCTTCTGCGCCTTGGCGTTCAGCTTGATTTCGGCAATGCGTTCAACCCCGCCTGCACCGATGACAACCGGAACACCGACATAGAGATTCTTGACGCCATATTGACCTGTCAGGTTGGCTGCGCAGGGAAGGAGGCGCTTCTGGTCACCCAGATAGGCCATGGCCATTTCGATCGCACTGGTCGCCGGCGCATAATAGGCGGAACCGGTCTTCAGAAGTCCCACAATCTCGCCACCGCCTGAACGGGTCCGGGCGACGATGGCATCGATCTTCTCTTTGGTCGACCAGCCCATCTTGATCAGATCGGGAACCGGGATGCCGGCAACCGTCGAATACTCGATGACCGGTACCATCGTGTCGCCATGGCCACCAAGCACAAAGGCCGTGACATCGCGAACGGAGACATTGAACTCTTCCGCCAGGAAGTGGCGGAAGCGTGCGCTATCGAGCACGCCAGCCATTCCGACCACCATGTTGTGCGGGAGGCCGGAAAATTCACGCAACGCCCAGACCATGGCATCGAGCGGGTTGGTGATGCAGATCACAAAAGCTTTGGGAGCATGCTTCTTGATGCCTTCACCAACGGCCTTCATGACTTTCAGGTTGATGCCAAGAAGGTCATCGCGGCTCATGCCCGGCTTGCGCGGCACACCGGCGGTCACAATCACCACATCAGCGCCCTTGATGTCCTTGTACGCGGACGTGCCCTTGAGCTTGACATCAAATCCTTCGACCGGGCCCGACTGTGCCAGATCAAGCGCCTTGCCCTGTGGAATGCCATCAACAATGTCGAAAAGGACAATGTCGCCCAGTTCCTTTTGTGCTGCGAGGTGGGCTAGTGTGCCGCCAATCATGCCTGCGCCGATGAGCGCAATCTTCTTGCGTGCCATTGATCTCATGTCCTTCCATTGGCCGTAGGGGAATTACGGTCGCCCTAATTCGATTCGACCGGGCAAACAACCGCATAAATGGGAAAAGTTACCAGTTTTGTTGCATTTGCGAACTATTTGCAATAAGCGTCTCTAGTTGACCTGATTGACGGTGTGTCTAGTCTGCCGCCAGTAACATGCGTGAAAGGGCAGCGATGACAAGCATTCCGCAAAAGCTGACTGTTGATATTGTCTCGGACGTTGTGTGTCCCTGGTGCGCAATTGGCTACAAGGGTCTCGAAAAGGCCTTGGCGATGCTGGGCGATCGCGTGGATACGCACATTAACTGGCATCCGTTCGAACTTGCCCCCTATTTGCAGAACAGTGGTCAGCTGCTCAGCGACTATGTTCAGCAGCGTTATAGCGCTGCCCCGGAGCAAAGCCAGAAGAGCAGGCAGCGGATCGTGGACGCCGGCGCTTCGGTCGGTCTTGAATTCCGGTATTCGGAAGCAAGCAGGATTTTCAACAGTTTCAAGGCGCACCAGCTGTTGTGCTGGGCGGGAGAATTGGGCCGACAGACCGAACTGAAGCTTGAACTGTTCAAGGCCTATTTTACGGACCAGTCCAATATCAGTGACGACGAGGTGTTGCTGGATGCGGTCGAGCGCGCCGGACTAGATCGTGAGGATGGCCGGGCTGTCCTTGCCGACCAACGCTATGCCGACATGGTTCGCAAAGAGGAGAATTACTGGGTCGAGCAGAATATTACCGGCGTTCCCGCTTTCATCATCAATGGCAAATACATGATCCCCGGCGCCCAGGATTCGGAAACTTTTGTGCGCATTCTTGAGCGTGTCCTCCAGAAGGAGGCTGCCTAGAGTCTTGGGGATGTCAGTCCTTGCGGCCTTTGAATCCCTGAGCGACAACATACCATTCGGATGATGCCTTACGGCTCGCAGGCGGTTTGGCGTGCTTTACCGTCGTGAAGTTTCGTTTGAGCATAGCAACCAGATCATTGTCTGACCCGCCAGCCAGCGATTTGGCAATAAAAGCCCCGCCGGGCTTCAGGACGTCCACGGCAAATTGCGCTCCGGCTTCGACCAGCGCCATGGTGCGCAGGTGATCCGTCTGCTGGTGGCCGACAGTATTCGCCGCCATGTCCGACAGCACAAGGTCTGCTGGCCCGCCAAGCGCACCCATAAGCCAGGTTGGGGCGCCATCATCCATGAAATCCATCTGTGCGATCGTGACACCTTCGATCGGATCCACAGGCAGAAGATCGATACCGACCAAAGTTGCCGCGGGGCATTTCCGGCGAACAACCTGAGACCAGCCGCCGGGAGCTATGCCCAAGTCCACGACACGCCGTGCTCCTTTGAGGAAGTCGTATTTTTCGTCCAATTCGATCAGCTTGTAGGCTGCGCGGCTGCGAAACCCGTCTGATTGGGCGCGCTTCACATAGGGATCATTGAGCTGGCGCGCGAGCCAGCGCGTCGAAGATGCAGTGCGCCCTCGTGCCGTTTTGACCCGGGTGTAGCCGCCAGATCCGCCCCGGCTCATGATTTTGCACCGAGTTGCATCAGTTGCCGCAGAATCCCCTCCCGAATGCCGCGATCGGCAACACCGACTCGCGGAGCCGGCCAGATGTCGAGGATGGCTTCGAGAATCGCGCAGCCCGCAACCACAAGATCAGCCCGTTCCTGTCCGATACAGGCCAGCTTGGCCCGTTCCGACAGGGATGAGCGAGAGAGCTTTGCGCTAATCCCGCGCATGGATTCGCTTGGAACGATCAGCCCGTCGATCATCTT
>CAYSCC010000328.1:0-2708 GCA_964429375.1 uncultured Chakrabartia sp. | reverse complement strand
CGGGCCAGTCAAATCCGGTGCGCGCCGCTCGCTTCTGCAGCTTCTCGGCCCTCAAGAGAGCAGGAAGTGCCAATGCCACTCCGGCAAGCGCACTGGTATCGTCAATCTGGCTATCGCGGCGTTCGGCTTCTTTGATGCCTTCCCAGTCGCCAACTGATCCGTCCGGTCCAAAGACATGCGGGTGTCGGCGGATCATTTTGGCGCAAATACCGTCAATGACATCCGAAAGATCGAATGCATTGCGTTCCTCGGCCATGCGCGCATGAAAAACGACCTGGAGCAAAAGGTCTCCAAGCTCATCCTGAAGGGCAGACATGTCATCACGTGCGCAGGCGTCTGCAACTTCGTAGGCTTCCTCGATTGTGTAAGGCGCAACGGAATTGAAATCCTGAGCAATGTCCCAAGGGCAGCCCGTTTCCGGGTTGCGCAATCGCTCCATGATCTCCGCCAAACGGCGAATTTCTGAGTGAGGGGGGTTTGAAGGCTGAGACATCATTGTTCCTGCTGTTTAGAAAAGACACTATTTCATCTACATAGAGATGACACGGTTTGTGCATCAGGGGCTGCGCGGAGCCATCCACACGAGCGCAGCGTAGCCCCTGATGCTTGCTCCGTCGCTGGTCGTTTTGCAACCGGACCCGCTGCGCAAGCAGCGGGCCACCTCACGCTGTTTCCAGCATGCGTTGCGCCGCTTCGATGGGAGTGAGACGGGGAAGGGGAGGACGGCCACGCCTGGGCCTGTCTGATATCTCCGACTGCTTCGGCGAAGGGAACATATGCTCCGACTGTGAACGCCGGCAGGGCTCATTGTTGTTGCGCTTCCTCGGCGGCAGCTGTTCCTGGATCATTTTGGCCATCATCAATGCCGCATCAAGATGCTTGTTCTCGACAATGGCTGCCTGGTTGACCTGCCTTATCTTGTCAAACACCCGGTAGGGCAGAACAAGCTCTCCGTGCCGTATCTCAAGGCGACCATCGGGATACTCACACACATCCACGCGCTTGCCGGCAAGCGGCCTGGCTGTCTCGGTCGGATCAAGAATGAACAGCACCTTGTTGTAATGCAGCGTCAGCGCCTTCGTCACGGTACGCTGCTCACGCCAGACCATCTCTGTCTTCAGATCTTCATGTATGCCAAGCGAACGATGCAGATCGCGCGGATCGAAGGGAGCCTTGGCAAAGCGCTGGTTGTGGCGCGCCATGTAGCCAGGCAAGAACGCATTGGCCTCCGCGATGGTCGTGATGCCCTCAAGCCGCATCGCCTTCACCAGGCGATCCTGCAACGTGCTGTTTGCTCGCTCAACCCGGCCTTTGGCTTGCGGCGAGTTGGCGCAGATGATCTCGATGTTGAGCGCTTCCAGCGCCCGACCAAAATGCGTCATGCCATCCTTCATTGCGGTGGCCTTCGCATTGCGGAACACGCTGTGTTTGTCCGAGTAGAAGGCCACCGGCTTGCCATGCCGTTCGATATACTCCCGCGTCGCCTCCATATAGGCAAAGGTGCTTTCGCTCTCGACCATCTTCAGGTGCATCAACTCGCTGGTCGCATCGTCGATATAAACAAGAAGCGTGCATTGCGGCCCACGATCCTCGAACCACCAGTGCTTGGAACCGTCAATCTGGATCAGTTCGCCCCGGCAGTCACGGCGATAACGCGGCTGATAAGGCCGGGGCCGCCGCGCATCGCGATCCTTCCACAGGCCAGCTTCGATCATCATCTGACGCAGCGTCTCGCAGGCCACTTTTATGCCGTGACGCTCGATCAGATACTCGCGCGCCAGGGTCGGACCAAAATCAGCATAATGCTCGCGTACGATCGCAACAATCTGCCCGCGAAGCCCATCGCTGTGCCGCCGGTTGCTAGGCCGACCACGCTTGCGGGAAACAAGGCCCGCAGCACCGCCACTCCGCATTCGTTCCAGCAGGCGGAAAACCTGCCGACGCTTCAATCCAAGCAAGGCGGCGGCATCTTCGATCCGCAGCTCGCCGCGCTCAACGCGCATCAACGTGTCAAAGCGTGAGAGTTCGCCATCGCTCATTGTCAGCACCGTCATAGAAGCGTCCTCCCAACCATCGGGAGAACCATGCCACCGTTGTTCCGCTGACGATGCCCGAGAGTGTCATTTCTATCTAGCGGAGGGGTGTCATTTCTAAATGGGGCTTACAATCATTAAGTCCGATAATATACATTATGTAAAATTAAATCTGCATTGGTCTTGCTCTAGGGCTGCAAGACCATCTCTCTGCCGTCCACTCTCCAGTGTCCAAGCGAGCTCAGAAAATTCATGCCAAGCAAGTTCACATCCTCATTGGCCTCCGCGGGTACGAGCACATGAGCATCTTCACGGACAAGCGCGCCGACACGCAAGGTTTGAACGCGGGCTCTCCACATCGTCGAAATCCCATTGGCTGTATCGACGGCCACTGGAAACCCCGATCTGTCCACTTCGACGCCGGCTGCTCTGGCATCGGCGCTGGACAGTGCCGTTGTCGTTGCGCCGCTGTCGATCAGGAAATTGACCGGATGACCGTTGACGTCCGCCCTGACATGGAAATGGCCATCGTCTGACATCAATATCCGGATTGCCTGACCAGACTGTATGGGCTTTTCGGGAAAAATCTCGGCTGTGACGCGTTCCCACCCCTGCTCGAAGACGCCGCGGAACGCATAGAGAACAAGGCCTGCTGCGAAAATCGTGACCCATGCC
>CAYSCC010000327.1:0-2708 GCA_964429375.1 uncultured Chakrabartia sp. | reverse complement strand
CGGGAGGCTGCGTTCGTGGAAGCGCTGGCCAAGGCGTAGCCCCTTATTTCGGCATCGCCGGGATTTCGCGGGCTTGAAGTCCGGCGGGGCTGCGAGCAGACAGGCCGCTACCTGCTTTTGGTGCATTGGGATTCGATTGCCGATCATCGGGACGGGTTCCGGAAATCGGATCGCTACCTGCAATGGCGCACCTTGCTCCACTCCTTTTATGATCCTATGCCTGAAGTGAGTTACTTTGGAGATCTTTTGTGATCGACGTGATGATGCTTGCGAGCGAAACTGTGGTCGCGCCGCTTGGAGGGCCCGCAGACATATGGGGCCATATCGTCGCTGATTTCTCCAACATTACGGAACCCGCAGCATTTTCCGCATTCCTTCAGGTGCTGTTGATTGACCTGGTGCTCGCCGGGGACAATGCGATTGTTGTGGGAGCGCTGGCGGCTGGCCTTCCGGCTGCACAACGCAAGAAGGTCATCGTCATTGGTGTCGTCGCGGCGCTGCTTTTGCGAATCGTCTTTGCATTGATGGTCAGCTGGTTGCTTGGCATAGTGGGGCTGGTGCTGGCTGGCGGCTTCCTCCTGCTTTGGGTCGCATGGCGGATGTACCGCGATCTTCATCACACTGGTGAGTCGGCGGGATCTCCCGAAATTTCGGGCGATGAGCATTCGGGCATCGCGCCGTCGAAAAGCTTCGCAGCAGCGGCTTGGTCAGTTGCGATTGCGGACGTTTCAATGAGTCTTGACAATGTCCTTGCGGTGGCCGGCGCGGCGCGCGAACATCCCGGAATTCTGATCGTGGGGCTGATCTTTGCCGTTGCGCTCATGGGCGTTGCTGCCAACATTATTGCCCAGTACATTGAGCGGTACCGCTGGATTGCCTGGATCGGCCTTGCGGTCATTGTCTGGGTTGCGGGCAAGATGATTTGGGACGGATGGCACGATGTCCATCCGCACCTGGCAAACTTTGTGGTCGGCTAGCGAAGGTTATTCGCGAAGAAATCAGTTGTTCTGGCATCTGCCAGCCGCGCTGCCCCTTCGTGGCGGCGGGTTCCCATCTCCGCTGCAAATCCATGGTCCAGCCCTGCATAGTCGTGCAGAGTGACCTTGGGATGATTGTCGAGGCCAGCATGGATGGCGGCCTGTGCTTCTGGCCCGACAAAATGGTCTGCGGTCGGAATGTGCAGCATCAGGGGGTGCGCAATGGCATGTGATTCGCCAATCAACTGGTCGATCATGACGCCATAATAGCCGACCGATGCATTGATGTCCGTGCGGCAGGCGGTCAGATAAGCCAGAAGTCCGCCCAGACAGAAGCCCACTGCGCCCACCTTTTGCGCGCCCCGCGCGCGGATCGCGTGGATGGTTTCTTCAATGTCGAGGATGGATTTGTCTGTCCCCTTGTCCGCACTGTACTCTCCAAACAGAGTCAGGGCTTCCTGAAACTGCGATTCCACATCGGGGTCAAGCTCAATGCCGGGCCGGATGCGCCAAAACAGGTCCGGCGCAACGGCGAGGTAGCCCAGCTTGGCCCAAGTGTCGCACTTCTTCCGAATGCCCGGATTGACCCCGAAGATTTCCTGAATGACGATGATGGCTGCCCTTGGGGTGCCTTGCGGTTCGGCCATATAGGCTGAGAAATTCCCGATCTGCAGTGTGCTCATAGCAAACGTCTCCTTATTCCATGGGCGAGTTCAGCTTCGAAATCGATGAGCCATGCCTTTGTTTCCGGCCCGGCGCCAGCAGAGTAATATTCCCGGCCGGATGAGGAGATGACCCGGTGGCAGGGAATAATGATCGGAAACCTGTTCGTTTTGCAAGCCTGGCCGACAGCGCGGGCGATCGACCCGGAACGCTTGCCCAGGGCGCCATAGGTTTCGGTTTCACCAAATGGAATGGATGCAATGGCCATGCGCAGGTGATGGGCTTCGCTCGAGCCCGCGGGATTCAAGGGCAGATCAAAGACCCTGCGCTCCCCCGCGAAATAGCCGCGCACTTGGGACACGGCACATTCAATGGCGGAATTTCGCTGTTCTGCGTGCTCTTGGCCCGCACCGGGGATGATCTTCACTGACGTGAGGACGTCTTCGGTCGCCAGAATTTCGATCATGCCGATTGGGGTTTTGATACGGGCAGTTGCGGGCGCGGCGCACATGCGGCAAGGTTTAGCATTGGGCCCAGTGGAGACCAGCCATGAAATTCAATATCGATGTCGATTGCACCCCGGAAGAGGTTCGCCGCTTGATCGGCCTGCCGGATCTGTCAGGCGTGCATGAAGTCTATCTTGAACAGATGAAGACCGTGATGACCAAGGGGCTGACCCCCGACATGGTTGAAGGCATGGTCCGGAACTGGGTTCCGCTTGGCGGGCAGGGCGTGGATTTCGTGCGTGACCTGATCAGCCAATTCTCTGGCGGGGAAGGGGCTGGAAAGAAGAAGAAGGATTGAGCCAGCCCGGCCGCGATACCATCTTTGCATTGTCGAGCGGCCTGCCGCCGGCTGGAATCGCCGTTGTGCGCATAACCGGTCCGCACGCGGGCCCGGCGCTTGAATCATTGGCTGGCAGGCGTCCTGTGCCTCGCCGCGCGTCGTATCGCCCGATATGCGACGAAACCGGCATGCTGCTTGACCACGCGCTCGTGCTGTGGTGCCCGGGGCCCGCGACCGCAACTGGCGAAGACTTGGCCGAGCTGCATCTTCACGGCGGCAGGG
>CAYSCC010000326.1:0-2708 GCA_964429375.1 uncultured Chakrabartia sp. | reverse complement strand
TGCCCGAAACGAAATCGACCTGACCGCCGCCGAAGCTCTTGGCTAAAATACCGGATTTTACTCGGGAGAGCAGCTCCGCCGGGACGTCCTGTCCGGCCTTCATGAATGTGTTCGTCATGCGCGGCATGGGGGCATGGGCATAGCTTTCGCGCCGGCCGTTGCCTGTGGTCGGCACGCCCATCAGCCGGGCATTGAGCCGGTCCTGCATATAGCCTTTCAGGATCCCGTCCTCGATCAGCACTGTCTCTCCGGTCGGCGTTCCTTCGTCATCGATCGAAAGCGAACCGCGACGGTTCGGGATCGACCCGTCATCAACCACGGTGACGCCCGGCGCGCCGACACGCTCTCCGATCCGCCCGGAAAAGGCAGACGTGCCCTTGCGGTTGAAATCACCTTCAAGCCCGTGGCCGATCGCTTCATGGAGGATGATGCCGGGCCAGCCGGGCCCGAGGAGCACCGTCATTTCCCCGGCCGGCGCATCGATGCTTTCCAGATTGACCAGCGCCTGGGCCAGGGCCTCGTCAATCGCGCGGTTCCACGTTTCGGGCTCGAACAGCCTGTCATAAAGATAACGCCCGCCGATGCCGAACATGCCGCTTTCGCGCCGGCCATTCTGTTCGCACACAATGCTGATGTTGAGACGGACCAGCGGGCGGACATCCGTTGCCAGAAAACCGTCGGCACGCACGATTTCGACCACGCTCCAGTTTGCGGCAAGGCTCACGGACACCTGCACAACCCGGGGGTCGCGGGCGCGGGCCGCTGCATCGATCTGCTGGCACAGGGCCACCTTGTCGGCAAAGGGAATGATCCCCATCGGATCGCCGTCGGTATAGAGGTGGCGGTTGTTCAACCGCGGCGCAGGGGCCATGGAAGACTTTGCCGGGTCCAGCAGCGTCAGCGTTTCCCCGGCGCGCCGGATGGCGGCCTCGCTCAGTTCATTGGCATGGGCAAATCCCGTCATCTCCCCCGATACGCCGCGCAGGCCAAAGCCGGCATCAGTGGAATAATCTGCGGTCTTCAGCCGGCCATCGTCGAACCCGAAGGCTTCGGATGCGCGATACTGGAGATAGAGTTCGCCGTCATCGCAGGATTTGAGGAGTTCGGCCGCCAGTCGCTGCGCCGTGTCTGGATCGAGGGTGCCGTCCCTGTAGAGGAAGCGGCGTGGGTCGGATGGAGTGATCATGGGCCTTCTATAGGAAGGGTCGGCCCGGAAGGATAGATTATCGCTGCGCGGGTGGCGATGAATTTGCGTCCACGATGGTATATTGCGGGCTCGTTTGGGCTTGATGCGCGGTGAGCGATGCCAGAGCGGCAAATCCCAGGATCGCAAGCTTGATGGCCATGCCGTTCGTCATGGTGCACAGGATAGGGGACAAGTCTCGCCAAGGGTTGACGAGGTGCGGTTAACGCAGCGCTAAGCCTGTTGCTCTCAGTGCGTGTCCGCCGGGCCGCCAGACAGGATGAAACGCCGGTCACAATAGCCGCAATCGACATAGCCGCGTTCATCGATCTCAAGCCAGACGCGCGGGTGACCAAGGGCCGCGCCCGCCGGGATGTCACTGGCTCCGTCACAGGCTACCCTGCGGCTTGTCACGGTCACGGTTTCGGGATGGTGGATCATGGCGGCGGCCTTAGCAATCGACGCTGGGCGGCGCAACCGGATCAGAAATAGTTGACCGTCAGCGTGAAATTGCCGGCATAGGTGCCGGGCTGCTGGTTGGCCCCCACGTTGAGCGTTCCTCCAACACGGAAGGTCTGCACCCGGGTTCCCGGGAAAAGCCGGATACCCGTGCCGCCCTGGACAGTCAGTGCAGTCGTCATCGTGCCTCCCGTGCCGTTCGTCAGGGTCGGTGACGGGCTGATTGCAACGGTGAGCAGCAGGCCGAAGGATGCGACGCCCACAAATTCCGCGCGCTTTGGCGTCCCGCCGGGGCCAGCGGTCACGCCGCCGGTTGTCGTCCGGGCACCGGTGTTTGCATTGATCGTTGCTGTGCCTGCCGTTGGCCCTGAAATCAGCGTCCCGAAATCAAGATCATCGGTCTTGACGAGCGACAGCGGGCTGATCGTCACGGCTTCCACAGGTGCCGCGCGTGTTGCCGCCCGGGCTGGCGCACAGGCCATGCCCGCAGCAATCATGCCACAGCAGAGCGCGAATTTCCTGAGGGTCCCCACCTTCATGCCTGCGGCTTAGGCGAGCACGCGCTAAGTGCAGTTGAAGAGACATGGTAAAATTCACGGAAAGGATTTGGTCATCGCCGGTTTGCGTTGCGTGCTATCGACGTTAAAGCGGACCCAATGACACATGCTGCAATCTCGATCGACTCCCTGCGCAAGACCTATCAGGGCGGAAAGGAGGCGCTGAAGGGCGTCAGCCTCGATGTGCCTCGCGGGGAGATCTTCGGGCTCCTCGGGCCAAATGGTGCCGGAAAATCCACCATGATCAATATACTTGCCGGGCTTGTGAACAAGACCGGCGGTCGGGCGTCAATCTGGGGCTTTGATATCGATGAGCACCCGCGCAATGCAAAGGCGTCCATCGGGATCGTCCCGCAGGAAATCCTGTTTGATCCGTTTTTCACCCCTTTCGAGGCGCTTGAGTTGCAGGCCGGTCTCTATGGCGTGCCCAAGGACCGGCGCCGCTCGCTGGAACTGTTGCGCGCCGTCCATCTGGAAGACAAGGCCGATGCCTATTCGCGGACACTGTC
>CAYSCC010000325.1:0-2719 GCA_964429375.1 uncultured Chakrabartia sp. | reverse complement strand
GAAAAGGCCGGCCTTGCAGAGCTTTTCACGGTCTTGAAGGGTTGCACTCGCCACGGGGCCGCCAATCATCCAGCTCGTGGACGACCGGTACCGGATGCGGGCTGTCCACTCCAGTGTCCAGGGTCCTGTCGCTGGGCGGGGCGGATAGGCAATATTCAATTCAGGGCCATAAGCATAAAGATTGCCGATCATGAAGTCCGGAGCTGCTGCCTTGACTTCGGCTGGCACTGTGCAGCTGGTCTGGCCCGGAGGCAACACCGTCTTGTCGGCGATGAGTTGGCGAACGACCGCCGGAGAAAGCCAATCGAAAAGCCCGCCGCCGAATTCGCGGCCGGCGGAGGATGACCACCAGACCATGTCCTGCGGAGCATCATCGCCCGGCCCGTCCATCTTCGCGCCCATGACCCAGGCATAATAGCCGGTTGCGCTGGGAATGCTGTTCCAGCTCAGATTGACTGCGCCGTCCGCCATGGCTGTGCCCGTTGCTCGCAGGCCGGCCAGATAGTCCTGGGCAAGCAGGAACTGAATTTCAGGCGCGTAGGTCGAAGAAATCCTGTGGTTGCCAAGAAGCGATCCCGATTGCGGCTGCCTGTTCGACCGGGCGTTGGGCCATTCGCCATAGGTCGTGCTGTTGGCGCCAGTTGGCCCGCGATCGAGGGGAATACGCGTCGAATAGAGGTTCGGCATTGGCTGCCCGGCCCCAATCCGGGAAAAGTCAATGATCGCCGGTTGACCTTTCGGGGCATGTGCTCCGCAACCCCAGAACAGCAGCAGGCGCCCCTTGGGCGGTCGAAAGTCGCGCGGCATCTGGCCGGGCTCATCCTTCGGTTGCGCCGATGGCGGTGTCACAAGCGGGACTGACCTTCCAAGCTTGGCTGCTGGCTGGAAAAAATGATCCGCAACCGGCGTTCCCGTGGTCGTCTGGCTCGAACCGAGCCGCAACCGCAGCTCATGGGCTTCTCGATCCACGCCGCCAAACATCAGTGACATCGCAACGCCTGCACCTCGTCCCGCCACGCCGGCAAGCCCGGTTGTCGTCCCGACGTCCATTGCATAGCGCGCCTTTGGTTGTGGCCAGGCCGCTGTCACAGGCGCGCCAGCAGGCGAGCCGGGCTTGGGCACGGGAGCGGGCGAGGCGCCAAGGCAAAGCAGGGCCGCGCTACATGGCAACCAAGCCCAGCCCCGGCGCATCATTGCTGTGTGCTCCGACCAACACTCATTTCGAAACTGCCAGATCATCAACACCGGCGTCGCCGCTGGCCGGAGGATGGAGGATCAGCCGTGTGGCCCTGCGCGGATCTCCGTCGATCACTTCGATTCGCCAGCCGCTTGGGTGGGTCACGGTTTCGCCAATTTGTGGAACATGGCCTGCAAGGACAAAGGCCAGCCCTCCCAACGTGTCAACATCCTCTTCGACATCCGCCAGGCGGGGATCGATGGTCTCCGCCACATCCGCCAGTTCGATGCGTGCATCGGCTTCCCAGCAGCCGTCAGCCATCGGCACGATCATCGCCGCGGGAGTCTCGTCATGCTCGTCTTCAATGTCACCGACGATCTCTTCCACCAGGTCTTCGATCGTCACTAGCCCTTCGGTTCCGGAATATTCGTCAATCACGATGGCAAGGTGGGTCTGGCTGGCGCGCATGTCTGCCAGCAGGTCGAGCACGCCCATGGACTCTGGAACATAGCGCGGCTGCCGGATGAGGCTTTCAAGGCTGGCCGGAGGCTCCGCCTTGCTGGCAAGGATTTCGAAGACATCCTTGATGTGAATCATGCCCGTGATGGTATCGAGGCTTTCGCGATAGACCGGCAACCGGCTGTGGCCCGCCTCGGCAAAGGCCAAAACAAGCGCATCGAAACCAATGTCTTCCTCGACAGCAATAATGTCGCCCCGAGGTACGGCCACATCACCTACCGTCCGCTCGCCGAAATGAAGCAGGTTGCGAAGCATCTGCCGTTCGACCGGAGAGAGGTCTCCCTTCGATTCCTCGCCGTCTTCCTCATGCTCGTCGATCGCATCCTCGATCTGGTCACGCAGGCTGGCTTCGCGTTCGCCAAAGAGCAGGGCCTTGAGGCCCTGCCATATTCGGCCGTTGCTACTGGAGTCTTCGGGCATTGAACGGTTCTTAATCCTCTACTGGCTCATAGGGGTCGTGCAGGCCAAGCTTGGCCATGATTTCGCGTTCCAGCGTTTCCATCGCGTCCGCTTCCGCGTCATCCATATGATCATAGCCTAGCAAATGCAGCATGCCATGCACAATGAGGTGCGTGGCATGTGCCTGCACAGGCACGTTGCGTTCGGCGGCCTCGCGCTCACAGGTTTCGAAAGCAAGCACAATATCGCCGAGCAGAAGTTCGCCTTGGCACGCACTGGCCTCTTCCACGATCTGTCCCGGCTCAACCATCGCAAAGGAGAGCACGTTTGTCGGCTTGTCCTTGTTCCGGTAATCCCGGTTGAGGATCCGGACATCTGCATCGTCGGCCAGACGGATTCCCACTTCTACCTGCAGGTCGACAGTTCCAAGCATGTAGTACGGGGTTGCCGCAACCGCCGCATCAACAGCTGTCGATGCAAGCCTTTCCCAGTCGTGTTCAGACCAGCAAGCTGCAGCCTGAAGGATGGTCTCGATCAATCGCGACCCTCATAGGCTTCAACGATCCTGCCAACGACAGGATGGCGCACCACATCCCCGACCCCGAACGACACGGTGGCAATGCC
>CAYSCC010000324.1:0-2723 GCA_964429375.1 uncultured Chakrabartia sp. | reverse complement strand
ACTGTCGCCGTCTATTCCGATGCAGATGCCCGGAGCCCGTTTGTGCGCATGGCAGACGAAGCCGTGCACATTGGCCCGTCGCCGGCTGCCCAATCCTATCTTCTGGCGGAAAAGATCATTGAAGCCTGCAAACAGACCGGCGCCGAAGCAGTCCACCCCGGCTATGGCTTCCTTTCTGAACGGACAAGTTTTGCACAAGCGCTGGCCGATAACGGTATCGCGTTCATTGGCCCACCCACGGGCGCAATTGCAGCCATGGGCGACAAGATAGAATCCAAGAAGCTTGCAAAGGCTGCTGGCGTCAATGTCGTGCCCGGCTTTGTGGGCGAAATCAGGGATACAGAGCACGCCGTCGAGATCGCCAACGAGATTGGCTATCCGGTGATGATGAAGGCATCAGCCGGCGGGGGCGGCAAGGGTATGCGCCTTGCCTATAGCGAAACGGATGTGCGCGAGGGATTCGAAGCCACAAAACGGGAGGGCCTGAACAGCTTCGGTGACGACCGGGTGTTCATCGAGAAATTCATCCTCAACCCGCGCCACATCGAAATACAAATCCTTGGCGACCAGCATGGCAACATTCTTTATCTCAACGAGAGGGAATGCTCGATCCAGCGCCGTCACCAGAAGGTCGTGGAAGAGGCTCCTTCTCCGTTCGTTACGCCCAAAATGCGCAAGGCAATGGGCGAACAATGCGTCGCTCTTGCCAGGGCAGTAGGCTATTACAGCGCCGGTACTGTGGAGCTGATCGTGTCCGGAGCCGATCCGACGGGCGAGAGCTTCTACTTCCTGGAAATGAACACCCGGCTTCAGGTCGAGCATCCGGTGACGGAATGCATCACCGGCATCGATCTTGTCGAACAGATGATACGGGTCGCCAACGGCGAAAAACTGGCCTTCACGCAAGAGGATGTCGCACTCAAAGGCTGGGCCATCGAAAATCGTGTCTATGCAGAAGATCCCTATCGTGGATTTCTGCCGTCAACCGGGCGCCTTGTTCGATATAATCCGCCGGTCGAGGGGGAAGGCGTGCGGGTGGATGATGGCGTGGCCGAAGGGGGTGAGGTCTCCATCTACTACGATCCGATGATCGCCAAACTCGTGACCTATGGAGACACGCGCGAGGATGCAATCGACCGGCAGATATTGGCGCTTGATCAGTTCGAGATCCAGGGCCTTGGCCATAACATCGATTTCCTTTCAGCCATTATGCAGCATCCGCGCTTTCGCTCGGGCGAGCTGACAACCGGATTTATTGCGGAGGAGTATCCGGACGGCTTTGCCGGCGCGCCGGCGTCTCCTGAACTGCTGCGTTCATTGGCAGCAATTGCCGCATTTGCGGCCGCAGCAGAGGCTGATCGAGCAAGGAGAGTGGACGGGCAATTGGGCAAGCGCCTGAAGCCACCATCTGAGTGGCAGGTGACGATTGCCGGAGTTGCGCACGCTGTCACGCTGTCGGGAGACGATGTGACGGTGGATGGCGCGCCGCTTGACCTGTCAATGGAATATACGCCCGGCGACAGAATCGTGGATGCAGACGTTGGCGATCATCCCCTGTCGGTAAAGATCGCCCGAACACGGACGGGCTTCAACCTGACTACTCGGGGCGCAAGCCATAGCGCGCGCGTGCTGCCAGCGCATGTTGCCCCCCTTGCAGCACACATGATCGAAAAAATTCCGCCTGATCTTTCACGTTTCCTGCTTTGCCCAATGCCGGGCCTTCTTGTCGCGCTACATGTGTCTGAAGGTGACAAGGTCGAGGCCGGGCAGCCGCTGGCCGTTGTTGAAGCCATGAAAATGGAAAACATCCTGCGCGCGGAAAAGGCCGGGGTCGTCAAGTCTGTGAACGCAACGGCGGGAGAGAGCCTTGCCGTCGACGCCGTCATTCTTGAAATGGAGTGATCATCGCGCGTCGGGATGTTGGTCAACAAGCTGGAGCCGCCCGATGATTTGGCCCGGCTGAATCATCGCTCCCGGCGCAATCACGGCATTTGCCCCAATTCGTGCTCGATCTCCCACAACTGCGCCGAATTTGAAAACTCCTGTGTCCGTTTCCCCAATCCGGATTGTCTTGCCAGGAAGTTCGTTTCGATAATTTGCAATGATGCTTCCCGCTTCTAGATTGACATCCTCGCCAAGGATGGAATCCCCGACGAAATTGAAATGGGCAAGCCGTGTGTGACTGAATAGGAACGATGATTTGACTTCTGAGCCAGGGCCGATGATGCAGTCGCGCTCAAGGTAACAGCCGCCGCGCAGGAGAGCCCCTGCCGCAATGAAGCAGTTTTCACCAATAATCGCCGGCCCTTTTATCGTTGCACCTTCCTCCACAATTGAGGTGCGATGGCGCGCAACACCATCTGCCAGTTCAAAATTATGATCGAGCGTGCTCAGCAGACGCTGAACATGCAGCGCGGCATCGCGAGTCAGGGTCCATGGATACTCGCAGCTATATCGGAAAGAAGACTTCTCCCATCGCGCGATATATTCTCCCGGCACCTTTTTTCATTCCTCAATGAAGGCCACAGCCCGTATCCATCCGGCGCTGGCGCGTGCGATCTTGACCGGAAAGCAGGACAGCATGAATCCGGTTGGCGGTAACGCTTCGAGGTTCGTCAATTTTTCGATTTGGTAATAGGGCCTGATCCGCCCGGCCTTATGGCCTTCCCAGATGATCGAAGGATCACGATCTTGTGACCATTTTCGGGCTGTATGGCTGAATG
>CAYSCC010000323.1:0-2723 GCA_964429375.1 uncultured Chakrabartia sp. | reverse complement strand
CGCGATCCGCGCATGGGATATGGCACCAGCGCACATCGCGCAGGGTTCGAGCGTGACCCAAAGGTCACAGCCGTCGAGCCGCTGGTTTCCCAAAACTTCTGCTGCGCGCCGGATGGCGAGAATTTCGGCGTGCGCCGTCGGGTCCGTGCCTGAGCACATGGCGTTGGCGGCGGTTGCGATCACCTTGCCGTCCCGCACGATCAGGGCACCCACCGGCACTTCGCCCTGTTGCGCGGCGCGTGCTGCCAGGTCCAGCGCTTGAACCATGAAGGGCGAAAGGAGAATGTTCATAGGCAGAGCCATAGCCGCCACTTGGTGTTGACGAAAGCCGCCCCAGCCGTTAGGGGCGCGGGCTTTCCGGAATAATCCGATTCACATTCAGGACGATTGATATGTCGCGTATTTGCGAGCTGACCGGCAAGGGCCGCCAGGTGGGACACAATGTTTCCCACGCCAACAACAAGACCAAGCGCACGTTCCTGCCCAATCTGCAGAACGTGACCTTGCTCTCTGAAAGCCTTGGCAAGGGTGTCAGCCTGAAGGTGTCGACGCATGGTCTTCGTTCGGTCGAGCATGTCGGCGGCCTCGACAACTGGCTTGCCAAGACGTCTGATGAAAAGCTCAGCGTCCGTGCGCGCCGCCTGAAGCGCGAGATCGCCAAGAAGGCTTCAGCGAACGCCGCTGCCTGATCTGGCTGGCGCCAGTTCGAATTCCAAAAGCCAGGTTCGCTGCTGGGGCAGGAAGTTGTTGTCCGACAGCAGCCAGATGATCGTGCGTGCGCCGCGCGTTTCAACGGCAATGCCTTCAAAATTGTCGGCAATTTGCGGCGGTGCCAGCAGGATGACAGGCCGTCCGCGCACGATCGCGCCGGGGCGGATGGCGAAGGGATCGACCAGCGTCACAATCGCGGAAAAGTTCAGCGGGAACGCGTGGCGGCGGTTGACGACAAGCATCCGCCCATCGGGCAGCATGGCGGCATCCACGGGGTGATATTCGGCAGGCGCGTCATACGCCATGGCAGTGACCCGCGCTTCAGGATCGGCGGGATCGCGATCGAAATGGAGAAGCGGCGCCCTTGATCCGCCTGTCCGGGCCCGTTCCGCAAACACCAGAAACGAACCGTCCTGCCTGCGCAGCATGGCTTCAGGGCCACCGAGTTTCGGCCAGCCTGCCATGGCAGGAGGGGCAAAGGCAGTTGGCTTGCCTGCTGCCGTGATGCGGCAGATCATGTTGCGATATTCAAATCCCACCCAGATTGTGCCGGAACCCGGCGCGCGCGCCAGCGATTCCGAATCTCGTTCCCGCTTCAGCTGGTGCGGCACGCACACAGGCGGCATCGAGCGCAGCGTCGCAGAGCCCAGCCCCGGCGGAAGCATAGCGATCAGGCCAGTATCGGAAAGCGCCACAAATCCGCGGCGATCGACAGAAAGCGCGGAAAGTCCGCCGAAATCGCCATCATCGCTGTCAAGGGTCCAGCCACGAACCGGGATCACCTCCGGGTCGTGCAAAATGCCGGACACGTCTTTCGCCCTGGCGGTCAGGCCCACGGTTTTGGCACCGGAAAACGGCGTCGTCTGCTCTTCAGCGGACCCTGCGGGCAGAGCGAGCAGAAACAGGGCGGCAAGATATGGCAACCAGCGGATCATGCGACTGCCTTTACTGCCTTGTCCATCGAGCGCCAGCCGCGATCTGAAGATGAACGTCAGCTAACCATCGCGTTCAGAAACCGGTCAAGCATGGTGGCCTAGAAGCGCACATGCCAGTCCGGACTCCCCCCCATCCGGACGACGAAATACCCTCTTGTTGCGTACAGAGGGTGGGTGCCGAAGCGCGAAGGTGCTTCGGCACCCAACTCTTGCCATCAGCCCAACGCCAGATAGACGGTGTCCATGTCGATCGTGGATATCATTCGCGCGAAGCGGGACGGCAAGGCATTGTCCTTTCGGAATCAGGAGGGTTTTGCGCGCATGCTGGCAGACGGGACCAGCCCTTCTGAACAAACCGCGGCGCTTGCCATGGTCAGCAGCCAGCAAGGACACCGCCGATCGGGGGGTAGCCGAATATCTTGCGGCGTGTAATGTCGGGGACGGTAGTCCGAAAACGCGCCCATTGATCCGGGCCGTCCGTGCTTGACTGGGGGGAATTGCGTCACATGAACCGCTTGCTTGTCGGACTTGCCGGTATCGCCCTGATCCTGCTGGTGGCTGTCGCCTTCTCCTCGAACAGGCGGCACATCCGGCCAAGGGTCGTTCTTGCGGCCTTTGCCATGCAGGCAGCGATTGCCGCGCTGGTCCTCTATGTGCCAGCGGGCAAGGCGGTCATTGCGGCCATGTCCCAAGGCGTTGCGAATCTGCTTGGCTATGCTCATGCCGGGATCGATTTCATTTTCGGGCCGCTCGCCACGCCAGATATCGGCGGCAAAAGCTTTGCGATTGCAGCCTTGCCGACCATCATCTTCTTCGCATCGCTGATTTCCATCCTCTATCATCTGGGCATCATGCAGTTGATTGTCCGGTGGGTTGGCGGCGCAATCCAGAAGGTCACCGGTATTTCCAAGGTGGAATCCCTTTGCGCGGCCGCCAACATCTTTGTTGGACAGAGTGAAAGCCCGCTTGTCATCCGTCCCTATCTTGCCAGCCTGACTCCCGCCCAGATCTTCCTTGTCATGACGTCGGGGATGGCGGGTGTCGCCGGAACGATTCTGGCCGCCTATGCGTCGATGG
>CAYSCC010000322.1:0-2729 GCA_964429375.1 uncultured Chakrabartia sp. | reverse complement strand
GAGGTATCGGTCTTCTGGGGAACTCGTTACGTGTTTGACCGTTTCGGAGCTGACGACATCAAGGGGTGGAGCAACGTCTTTGGCGCCGATCTGCGCTTTGACCTTGCCAAGACGCTTGACGTGGGCATGTCGGGGACTCTGCGACAGAATCCCGGAGGTCGTTCGCTTGCCGTGTCCGGCGGGCCAGCGATCGGACTGTCTCCGGTCAAGAACAGCTACATCTCTGTTGGATACAATGTTGTTGGGTTCGATGATCGTGATTTCGCCGCCAGCCGCTATACCCGCAGCGGACCATTCGTGACGGTCAGGATGAAATTCGACCAGAACAGCTTTTCCGCGCTTGGGCTTGGCCGACGCTGAGGAAGGCGCTAGCCTATCCCCGTGATCCGGGTTGCCAGTTACAATATTCGCAAGGCCATAGGCACCGACCGGTTGAGGCGACCGGAACGAATCCTGTCCGTCATTGACGAGGTTCAGCCCGATATCATTGCCCTGCAGGAAGCAGACCGGCGTTTTGGCCCGCGCAAGTCTGCGCTGCCGCCTGAGTTGCTGGACAATCACGGCGAACTTCGCCCGGTTCCGTTCAGCACCGGTCAGGAAGGGATTGGCTGGCATGGCAACGCAATTCTGGTCAGATCACACATCAAGATCCTCGAATGCAGGCCGCTTGAAATACCATCGCTCGAGCCGCGCGGCGCAGTACTGGTCGAATGCAGGGTTGGAAGGCAGGATCTCCGCATCGTCGGCATGCATCTCGATCTTTCAGGATTGTGGAGAAAGCGCCAGGTCAGGGCAATCCTGGATGCAGTGCTGCAAAGACCCGAAAAAATGCCGACGATCCTGATGGGTGACCTCAACGAATGGGCGCGCCATCGCGGATGCCTTGTCGAGTTCCTTCATGATTACCGCATCGTCTTTACGGGCCCGAGTTTTCACTCCCAACGGCCCGTCGCGCGGCTTGACCGCATCATGGTCGGTGACGACTTGAGGATACTGAGATCGGGCACGCACAACAGCGCGCAGGCAAAGCGCGCGTCCGATCACTTGCCCGTCTGGGCCGAACTGGCGTTCTGAACCGCGACCCGCTAATAAGCGCCAGATGAACGCTTCATCGCTTCGCATTGCCTTGTTCAGTGGCAACTACAATTACGTCCGCGATGGCGCGAATCAGGCCCTGAACCGCCTTGTGGACTATCTGTTGAGGTCCGGCGCTAACGTGCGCATCTACTCCCCGACAGTCGAGACACCGGCATTCCCGGCAACGGGTGAACTGGTGAGCATTCCATCGCTGCCGTTTCCCGCCGGGCGCGGCGAATACCGGCTGGCCTTAGGACTGACCCGGACCGCCAAGCGCGACCTCGAGGCCTTTTCACCAAATCTGATTCATGTCTCGTCACCCGATTTTCTTGGCCATAGCGCCGTCAAATTCGCCCGAAAGCGGAAAATTCCGGTGGTCGCCTCGATGCACACGCGCTTTGAGACCTATCCCCGCTACTATGGCCTAGCCTTTCTCGAACCAGCGATCGAAGCCATCCTGCGCCGGTTTTACAGGCGCTGCGACGCCGTCGTCGCTCCGTCAGAATCCATGGCGCAAGTCCTGCGCGAACAGCGCATGAGCTACAATATCGGAATCTGGACGCGGGGAATTGATCGCGAAATCTTCAATCCGGCCAAGCGGGATCTGGGCTGGCGAAAGTCCCTCGGGCTGGATCCGGAGCTTCCAGTCATTGGCTTCCTGGGCCGCCTTGTCATGGAAAAGGGCCTTGATGTCTTTTCCGATGCTATCGACATGCTGAAGCACCGGCAGATCCGCCATGCGGTCCTTGTGGTTGGTGATGGTCCAGCGCGCGAATGGTTTCGGGGCAGGCTGCCAGAGGCGGTCTTTGCCGGCTTTCAGGGCGGCCACGACCTCGGCCGCGCCGTGGCCTCAATGGACGTACTGTTCAACCCCTCCGTGACGGAAACCTTTGGCAACGTCACCCTGGAAGCAATGGCGTGCGGGGTTCCTGTTGTCGCGGCCAAGGCCACAGGCAGCGAAAACATTGTCGATGACGGTGTGACAGGACGGTTGATCAAGCCCGGCGCGATTTCGGCGTTCGCCGACGCTCTCGGGGAATATTGCAGTGACCCGGCCATGAGAAAAGCGCAAGGCCGGGCCGGCATAGAGACCAGCGCACGATATGACTGGGACATTGTCAATCAGGCTTTGGTCGACACCTATCTCCGGCAACCCGGCCTGCATTCGGCCATCGAGTCTTGAATCAGAGCCGCTCGATCTTTCGGGCAACCTCATCGAGTAATTCTGCCACATCGTGGAGCGTCTCAAGCGTCACATCATCGCGTGTCAGGCGATCCTGCAAGACCTGGCGCAGGTTTCCCATCGCACGGCGAATTGGCGCACCATCTGTCCGTTCCCGCCGTGCACCCATTTCAGCAAGTTTGGCCATTGCGGCTTCTACTTCGTCTGTCTTTTCCGTCAGATGCGCGGCACCCGCCTGAGTGATGGCAAAACGCTTTCGTGCTCCTTCCGACTTTTCTTCTTCGACAAGATCCATGTCCTGCAAAAGGGTCAAGGTCGGATAGACGACGCCCGGGCTCGGTGCATAAGCACCATTGGTGCGTTCCTCGATTTCCCGGATCAGGTCATAGCCATGGCGTGGCATTTCTTCGATGAGCTTGAGCAGAACCAACCGCAACTCACCGGAATCGAATACGCGACGTCGCCCGCC
>CAYSCC010000321.1:0-2740 GCA_964429375.1 uncultured Chakrabartia sp. | reverse complement strand
AACCGGACGAACCGGCTCGAGGTCAGCGACCAGCGTTTCGATATCAATCGTCATCGTCATTCGCTCTCAATCAACGCGGCCAGCCGCTTAAGCCCGCGATGGATGTTGACCTTCACCAGCGGTTCGGACTGGCCGGTACGCAATGCAGCCTCTGTGATGGAATGCCCGTCTATCTTGACCAGCCTGATGACCCTGGCCTGCCGTTCGGGCAGAAGACCGAGCAGCCGGTCAATGCTGATGCGCGCCGCGATCGACTCCTCTGCGTCCTCGCCCATCAGGTCATCGTGGAGTTCATCTTCCTGTTGCCGATAGGTCCGTCGAAGCTGGTCGACCCATCGGTAGCGCGCGATTGCCGCGAGCCACGGAAGGAAGGGCCGCGATGGATCATAGCTGGCCCGCTTTGCGTGAAGCGACGCAAGCGTTTCCTGCACCAGATCATCGACCTGTGCCGGCAGGATGCGGCCGGAAAAATAGCGCTGTAACCATCTCTGGCAGGCAACGAGGACCGTGCGGTACGCCGCAGCGTCGCCCTGTTGGGCCAGTGCCATCAGGCGCTGAAGGCTTGCATCATCAGTCTTCATGATCTCGACATTCGCATCCTTCTCGTTCGCTGGAAAGAACGAAAGGTTACAGCCAGGCGACCCCCGGATTTAGGGGGATGACACTGCCAGACGGAATTCGCTATCCTGAACGGCTATGTTGGACATGCCCAGCCCTGCGGCGACCGGTGAACGCGTGTGGCGCGACGAGTTTCGTGCGACGCTGGCGCTTGCCTGGCCTCTTATCCTGTCCAACCTGACGATGGCCCTGATTCAGGCCACTGACGTTGTCCTGATGGGCTGGCTCGGCCCACACGCGCTTGCTGCATCGGCTTTGGGCCTGAATTTGTGCATGTCCCTGACGATCTTCTGCATGGGGCTGGTCATTGCAGCGGCTCCCATGATGGCTGCTGATCTCGGACGACGGTTCAATGCTGTTCGGGAAGTGCGCCGCTGGTTCCGCCAGTCAGTGTGGGTCGCCTGTGCGGCCGTGGTCCCGGCATGGCTTGTCCTTTGGAACACAGATGATCTGTTGATCGCCCTCGGCCAGGACGACGCATTGGCCGAGACGGCAGGGATCTTCATGAGTGGATATATGTGGAGCATGTTGCCCTTCCTGGTTTTCCAGGCCTTAAGAGGCTTTATCTCCGCCCTCGAACGGCCAGGCTGGATTTTTGCCATAAGTGTCTGCGGCGTTGGGTTGAACGCGGTGCTGGGCTGGGCCCTGATCTTTGGTCATTTCGGATTGCCTGCACTTGGGATTTTCGGGGGCGGACTGACGACAACCATCACCTGGTCAATCATGGCAGCGGGTCTTGGCTGCGTGGCAGTCCGCCACCGCGCCTTTCGCCGATTTCATATCATGGGCCACTTCTGGCGCAGCGATTGGGTGCGTTTTGGCAAGATCGTGGGACTGGGCCTGCCTATCGCCTTGACACTTTGGTCCGAAGGCGCCGTCTTTGCCGTGGCAGTTGGTCTCATGGGACTGATCGGTGAGGCTTCCGTCGCAGCACATGCGGTTGCCCTCCAGATTGCAGCTGTGACCTTCATGGTTCCGCTTGGCCTTGGCCAGGCGGCGACGGTCCGGGTCGGCCTGGGCTACGGGCGCAAGGATGCCGAGGCTCTGAGGCGCGCAGGGTGGACGGCCTTCATGCTGGGTACCGGATTCATGACCTGCATGGCTTTGGTGATGTGGGGCTTCCCGAACGAATTGATCGCATTGTTTCTGGCTCCGACAGACTCCAATGCACCGGTCATCGCCCTTGCCGCCTCGTTTCTTGGCGTGGCGGCTGCATTTCAGATCTTCGATGGAGCACAAGTCGTCGGGGCCGGCATGTTGCGGGGGCTTCAGGACACACGCTGGCCAATGATCTTTGCCATCTTCGGTTATTGGGCCATTGGCATCGGCGCAGGTTCAGTCCTCGCGTTCAAGCTCCAAATGGAGGGGGTCGGCGTCTGGATGGGGTTGGCCGCAGGGCTTGCGGCAGTAAGCGTGATGATGCTCTGGCGATGGACCTGGCGAAAGCGATTGGGGCTGCTGCCGCCCTCGTAACCGGCCCAAAAAAACTTTGCCCTGAAAAGCTTGACGTGACGAAAGGCGATACCCATATGCGCGCTGTTGGCACTCGCCCGCGGTGAGTGCTAATATGGATTTCTAGAATGAGGGAATAATCATGGCATTTCGTCCGCTGCACGATCGCGTGCTCGTTCGCCGCATTGAAGCCGATGAAAAAACGGCTGGCGGCATCATCATCCCAGACACCGCAAAGGAGAAGCCCCAGGAAGGCGAAATCGTCGCCGCCGGATCCGGTGCAAAGGCCGAAGATGGAAAGGTGACCCCACTTGACGTCAAGGCGGGCGACAAGATCCTTTTCGGGAAGTGGTCCGGCACGGAAGTGAAGATCAACGGCGAAGACCTGTTGATCATGAAGGAATCCGACATTCTCGGGATTATTGGTTGAGCCATCGCTGTCGCGAATGGATTTTCTCAATTTAAGCAGAAGGAACAGCAGACATGGCTGCAAAAGAAGTAAAATTTTCGCGTGACGCGCGTGAGCGCATCCTGCGCGGCGTGGACATCCTCGCAGATGCTGTGAAAGTGACGCTTGGGCCGAAGGGCCGCAACGTCGTGATCGACAAGAGCTTCGGCGCTCCGCGCATCACCAAGGATGGCGTGACCGTGGCCAAGGAAATCGAACTCA
>CAYSCC010000320.1:0-2746 GCA_964429375.1 uncultured Chakrabartia sp. | reverse complement strand
CTTGACCGTCGCATCATTAGCGAAAACCATGCATTGACGGCCAGAGACACGCCCAATGCCAGTGATGATGCCGGCGCCGGGCACTTCATCCCCGTAAAGTCCGTTGGCCGCGAGTTGCCCAATCTCAAGAAATGGAGAACCGGCATCAAGCAGGCGCTCGACCCGATCGCGTGGCAGCAGCTTTCCACGCGACACATGCCGCTCGCGGGACTTTTCGTCCCCGCCTTGGGCCGCCCGTTTGACGCGATCGAGAAGCTCTTCGCGCAACTGGCGATTCCTGGCCTCGAAGCGCGCGAACGTCTCGCTCCCTTGCTGGACATTGCTTTCGAGAATCGGGCCGCTCATGCTCCAATCAACTCCCGCCCGATCAGCATCCTTCGAATTTCGTTCGTCCCTGCGCCAATGTCCATAAGCTTGGAATCGCGCAGGAAACGTTCAACCGGCCAATCCTTTGTGTAGCCTGCACCACCCAGTGCCTGCACCGCTTCAAGCGCAACCTTCACGCCGTTTTCCGAAGAAAGAAGGACTGCACCGGCCGCATCAAAGCGCGTTGTTTCGCCCCGATCACACGCTTGAGCAACGGCATAGACATAAGCCCGGGCGGAATTGAGAGCGACGTACATGTCCGCCACCTTTGCCTGCATCAGCTGAAAGGACCCGACAGGGACACCGAATTGCTTGCGTTCACGAATATAGGGCAGAACGACGTCGAGGCAGGCCTGCATGATGCCAAGGCCAATGCCGGAAAGCACACAGCGCTCATAGTCCAGACCTGACATCAAGACCCCCACGCCGCCGTGCAGAGGCCCCATCACATTCTCATCCGGAACGAAACAATCCTCAAATACCAGCTCCGCGGTCGGAGAGCCCCGCATGCCCATCTTGTCGATCTTCTGGCCTATGCTGAATCCGGCCATATCCTTTTCAATGATGAAGGCGGTTATGCCCCGCGAACCGCTTTCGGGCGCGGTCTTTGCATACACCACCAGCGTATCGGCATAGGCCGAATTGGTAATCCAGAATTTGGTGCCATTGAGGCACCAGCCGCCATTGACCTGGTCAGCACGCAGCTTCATCGACACGACATCCGACCCGGCCCCAGCTTCGGACATTGCAAGACTGCCAACATGGTTGCCTGAAATCAGTCCGGGCAGGTATTTTGCCTTCTGATCCGGATTGCCCCAGCGACGGATCTGGTTGACGCACAGGTTGGAGTGGGCCCCATAGGACAGGCCAATGGAGGCCGACGCGCGGGATACTTCCTCCACCGCGATCACATGCTCAAGATAGCCCAGCCCAAGGCCGCCAAATTCTTCTTCAACCGTGATCCCATGAAGACCAAGCTCCCCCATGGTTGGCCAAAGTTCGTCTTTGGGAAACCAGTCCCGCGCATCGATCTCTGCCGCCAGGGGCATGATCTTTTCCTTGGCAAAGCGCGCAGTGCTCTCGCGGATCATGTCCGCATTTTCACCGACTGCGAAGTTCAACTGCATCATCAGGCAATCCTCCAGCTGCTGATGCAGTCTTACAGCAATTCTCCAATCATGAAAAATTGAAATATTTATACTTATACGATAGAGAATTTCTATGATTGACCGTCATGCCATCCGATACTTCCTGGCTGTGATTGACCATGGAAATTTTTCAAAGGCTGCCAGCCAATGCAATGTCTCGCAGCCGACACTTTCGGTCGGCATCGCAAAGCTCGAGCGCGCCCTTGATCGCAAGCTCTTCCAGCGGACCAGCAAGAGAGTCGAACTCACCGTGTCAGGCGCGCATTTTGCCGTTCATGCTCGTCGGATCGAAGCTGAATTTGCCCAAGCCGAACGGTCGGTTCTGAATACGGCTGCGCAGGCCACGATCCGGCTCGGCGTTCTCAGCACGATTCCCACACGCTGGCTTGAGTCGCTTGTCCTGACTTTCCAGCCTTTTGCCCCGACGGAAAGGGTGGAGTTCGTGGAAGCCCGGGAACGGGACATTCTTGAACAATTGAGCCGTGGACGGATTGATCTGGCCTTGACGATTGTCCGCGACGACAATGACCGGTTTGTCGCCAGACCACTTTTCACGGAAGGCTATGCACTGGCCATGAGCCTCGATCACCCCCTTGCAAACGAGGCCGTGATTTCAGCAGAGGCGCTGGCAGACAATGTCATGATCGCAAGACGAGCGTGCGAGGCCCTGTCTGACACAAGCCGTCACTTTACCTCGCGCGGTGTCCGCCCCTTCTTTGCAGCAAAGACGAACAGTGACGACCGCGCACTGGCCTATGTTCGGTCTGGTCTGGGAATCACCGTAGTGCCGACGTCGTTCGCGTGCCCCGAAATTGCGATGCCGCGTCTGGCCGGATTCTCACTGACGCGGACGATCGGAATCCTGTTTGCTCCCCATGTCGACCTTGCCGACATTGAAGCCACGGCGACGTATGAAGCAATGATCGCGGCAGTTGGGGCTCTGCATCAGGCCTAGACCGGCCAACCGCAGAGCCTGTCACCGAACAATCAGCAGTGTGCCCGGGTCAGCAGCCGCCAGTCACGTACAGGCACTGGCCAGTGATCCAGCTTGCTGCAGGAGACGCCACGAACACAACCGCCGCAGCAATATCTTCCGGCTCGCCATAGCGGCGGAGCGGGATGCCGATCATCTCGAGCAGCCGGGCGCGCTTTTCCTCGGTGTCGGTCCCCATGCAGTCATCAAAATTTTCAGTGGGAATCGGGCCGGGTGCGATCGCATTCACCCGGATCTT
>CAYSCC010000319.1:0-2769 GCA_964429375.1 uncultured Chakrabartia sp. | reverse complement strand
GCAGCTTATGGAAAAACTGCGCCAGGACATGGCCAGCAGACAAGCGATCAACGCCTTTGTCGAAGCAAAAAAGGACAGCTTCGCCGGTGCTGTGGACATGTATTCGAACATCGCCAACTTCCTGGTGGAAAACGGGATTGGCGAAGCGACAGACGTATTGCTGATTGATGAGAATCTGTGCGTTGGGTGCGACAATTGCGAAAAGGCCTGTGCCGATAGCCATGACGGGCTTTCGCGGCTCGACCGGGAAGCAGGCCGCACCTATGCCCATGTGCATGTTCCAACATCCTGCCGCCACTGCGAACATCCGCATTGCATGGCTGATTGCCCGCCCAATGCGATTCATCGCGGCCCGGATGGAGAGGTTTTTATCGATGATACCTGTATTGGTTGCGGCAACTGCAAACACAACTGTCCGTACAAGGTCATCAGGCTGGACTCTGTCCTCCCGAAGAAGCCCAGCCTGTTGTCCTGGCTCCTGTTTGGCGCTGGCCCGGGGCCGGGCGAACCGAGCCGGGCATGGTCATATGCCAATGCGGATCCATCTGAGGACAAGGCCAAGAAGGCGATCAAGTGTGACATGTGTTCCGGTCTCGAGGGTGGCCCCGCGTGCGTGCGTGCATGCCCGACGGGGGCGGCCATTCGCGTTTCGCCGGAACTATTCCTGACAGTTGCACAACTCGACAGGGAGGGTCGCTGATGGTGAGCGATGCCCCGCGACGCGGACGTCAGACTGGCAGAGTCCGCAGCAATGGAATTCACGACGGCTTCTTGCGCCACAATCATTTCCAATGGCTCAAGGTTGCAGGGTTGGCGTCACTGATCGCGACGCTGGCCTATTTGCTCATTGATGTGCGGCCGCGTCCGAATGGGGGCAGCTGGCTTGGGTATGCACTGGGCACGACGGGAGCTTGCCTGATCGTTTGGCTGTCCTTGCTTGGCGTGCGCAAGCGTCGCATGACGTCCGGTGCCTGGTCCCTCAAAAGCTGGACATCAGCCCATGTGTATCTTGGGCTCGGCTTGATCGTGATCGCAACCCTTCACACCGGATTCCAGTTTGGGTTGAACGTCCATACCTTTGCCTATGTCCTGATGATGCTTGTCATTGGCTCGGGCATATTCGGCGTCGCGACCTATGCGACGGTTCCAAAGGCAATGAGCGCCAACCGGAACGAAATGACCGAAGCGCAAATGATCGAAAGCCTGCGCGCCATAGACCGACAGCTTCACGAGGCTGCCCAGCCACTTGATCATGGTCATGCAGAACTGGTGCGTGCTTCGCTTGAGCAGGATCCTTTCGGTGGCGGTTTGTGGAAGAGGCTGTCCGGCAATAATCCCGATTGCAGGACGCTGGCCGCGCAATTGGCCTTGCGCGATGGCAGTTCCGTTACTCAGGCAGTCGAAAGCGATCCATTGGACAAGGTTGAAAACCTGCTGGTCCGAAAGCAGGCCATGCTGACGCGCGTGCGGAGGCACTTGCGGCTGAAGGCCCTGCTGGAGATCTGGCTCTATGTTCACGTGCCCCTGACATTCGCGCTGCTGGCGGCCTTGCTTGCGCACATCTTCAGCGTCTTCTTTTACTGGTAGGGCGGAAGCAGATGCCGTTCATCGTTCGCCAGATCTCGAGGACGTCAGAAGGTCGCGAAATTGTCCGCACGGCCCGGCACGACACAACGTCCATTCTGGTAGGGCGCGATGCAGCGAGCGAAGTCCATCTGGCCGACCTTGCTGTCGAGCTGCGCCACGCCCGCGCTTCTATTCGGGGCGATGGTCATCTCGAAATCGAGTCGATTTCGGGCGCACCGTTTTCGTTGGATGGTCGCACCACAAGGTTTGCCCGAATTGACCCGGCAAAAGGGGCGGAATTGCGTTTCGGGGCCTATCGCGCGGTTCTTTCGGCCGAGGGCCAAGATCTTGTCCTTGCCGTGGAGCGTGAGGCAGTGCTTTCTGAAGCAAGTCCGACAGACGCGGACTCAGGGCTCTTCACCCTGAAAGGCCTGCTGCCAGGCCGCAGACCGCTTTCTTGGGGGCTTGTCGCAGCCGTCTTTCTGATCTTTCTCGTCTGGCCAATTTTGACATACGCCACCTATTCTGATGTTCCAAAGCGGCCGGCAGGCTTTCACGCTGACCAAATGTGGTCCAGCGGCACATTGAGTTCCGCACACAAGAGCCTCAAGAACAATTGCCAGGCGTGCCATGTCAGGAAGTTCGAGGCGGTTCGGGATTCTGCCTGCCTGACGTGCCACAGCGAGGATGCTCACCCCCACGCGCTGGCTTCGAGGCTCATGATGGCAAAGGCGCCGGAAGGCCTTGGAGGGCAAATCAAGGGATTATTTCAAGCTGCGTTCAATCATCCGGCCGGGCGTTGCGTCGATTGCCACATGGAACATGAAGGCGCAGGACGGATGGAACCTGCGGCGCAGAGATTCTGCACTGACTGCCATGGATCGCTATCCTCAAGGCTCCCAGACACCAGCCTGATGAATGCAAATGATTTTGGAACGGACCATCCACAGTTTCGGCCTGCTGTGACCATTGGCACAGACGCCGAGGGGCGCAGGCTCTATCGGCGCGTCCCGAACGATTCCCATCCGGTGGACGACAATGGCCTCAAATTTTCCCATGCACTTCACCTTGCCAAGGGTGGCAGCATTGCGCGCATGGCGCAGACCATGGGGGCCGAAAAGGGTTTTGGAGACAGCCTTACCTGCAGGAATTGCCACACGCCAACCGCGGATGGCGCGCGGTTCACTCCCTTGGATATGGAAC
>CAYSCC010000318.1:0-2782 GCA_964429375.1 uncultured Chakrabartia sp. | reverse complement strand
CTTCGAGCATCTGGCGCGACTCGGGCTCGATCAGCTCGCGCTGCTCGGCGTCGGCCAGCGTCTTCATCAGTTCGGCCTTGCTGTCGGGGCCGGGCGAGATCAGCTCGACCAGGCGCTCGAAGAAGGACCGCTTGTCGCCCGCCGCATGGGGCTCGGGACGAGAGGATCGACTCGGGTGTGGATCGGACACGGGGGGTGCCGGCTGCTGCGAGGCGACGAAGAATACCCCACGCGCTTGACACGCCATGGGGCTTGCACCACAGTCCGGCGCCCTCATCTGGCTGGGCTTCCATCCAGCACTGCTCCAGGCGCCACCACCATGTCAACCGGCCTCATCCCCGCCACCATCCTCACGGGCTTCTTGGGCAGCGGCAAGATTGCTGCGATCCGGGCAGATTCCGTGGGCGTCAGGCTGCTGGCATCATGGCCGAAATAGCGTTGCGCCCCGGCATTTGCGCCGTAGGTGCCGATGCCCGTTTCCGCGATGTTGAGGTAAACCTCCATAATCCGCCGCTTTCCCCAGACCGTCTCAATCAGCAGCGTGAACCATGCTTCGAGACCTTTTCTGAAAAAGCCGCCGCCCTGCCACAGGAAGGCGTTCTTTGCTGTCTGCTGGCTGATCGTCGAGCCGCCTCTGATACGGCCACCACGCGCGTTTCGTGCGGCGGCCTTGAGTATGGCCTCGCGGTCGAACCCGCCATGCGTGCAGAATTTTCCATCTTCTCCGGCGATAGCGGCACGCGCCATGTCCGGATCCATATCGGACAGGCTCATCCAGTCCTTGTGCAGGCTGTGCCCTGCAAGGACATCACCCACCATTGTCAGTGTGATGGGCGGCGGAACGAATTTGTACACGACGACCCACAGGATTGACCCAATGACGAAATAGAGGAGACCCCGGCCGATCTTGCCGGCCACCCAGCGAACATTGCGCCTGTTTCTGCGTGCTGCCATAGCTCTACCTAGACAGCGCAGCACCTCCGCCGCAAGTCTCACCTGCAATTGGCATTCCTGTCAAAAGTGCCACATTTATTTGAAGCCTTCTCTGCGACAACGCGGTAGCACGACTTTTGTGACGACTCCTTCACGAGAATATGGGTTTCTTCGTCGGTTGCATGCCGGATGGTGGAGCAATTCCGCCCTTAGGCTCGGCATGATCCTGCTGGCGCTCATCGTTGCATCATTTGCCACTTGGCTGAGCTTGAGACCGGGCGGACCGGGCGGGCACACGGTCGGCCGGCCAACTCCTCTTTCGGTGCCGGCTGCACGCCCGCCTGCTATTGCGCCGGTTGAATTACTCAATGTCACTCCAGAAAGGGCGCGTGCGATCAATGCCGCCGTACCATTTGTCAAAGGACCGCATGTTCCGTCCCTAGAGGTCCGTTTTACGAGCAACGGGCCCGATTTCGACCGCGCAAGAGACTGCTTGGCTGCAGCGGCTTGGTATGAAGCCGGGGATGATTTGGCAGGTGCACGCAGTGTTGCGCAAGTCGTTCTGAACCGTCTCATGCATCCTGCTTTTCCGAAAACGGTCTGCGGCGTTGTGTTTGAGGGAGAGGCGCGGGCAACAGGTTGTCAGTTTACATTTACCTGTGACGGAGCCCTGGCGCGGCGTCGGCCTTCGAAAACCGCCTGGCTGAAGGCCCAAGCCGTTGCCGAGCGCGCCCTTACCGGGGCTGTCGATTCATCTGTCGGGCTTGCCACCCATTATCATACGGACTGGGTCATACCCAATTGGAGCAGTTCACTTGAAAAGATCGCTCAGGTGGGCTCGCACCTTTTCTTCCGCTTTCCCGGCTATTGGGGGCGGCGAGCTGCCCTGCGGCGACCGCCGCCGATGCCGGAACCAATGATTGCGAAACTCTCCTTCCTGTCATCGGCCCATGTTGGACGCGATGGGGGCGACTTTGTCATGCCGAAACCGGACGATGAGGACATTCTGGCCTTGGTTGATCATTTGCAGAAGTTTGGACCCAAACGGGAAATGATCGCCGCGCCGCAGCCATCAAAATTTGGCTCGCCAAACCTGAAGGGAAATGTGCTCGCTGTTTCGGATGTGGATCGTGGCCTTTTTGGCTTGACGCTCGATCTGAATCGCGCGCCGGGCAGTTATGTTCTCGTGGCCAGGGATCTATGTGCAGAACGCCATCGCTGCACGGTGCTCGGATGGAAACGGGGAATTGCGCCCACGGCCATCCGCGAATTTCGCGCCAAACATGATGTCGCGATATTCAGCTACCAATTGCTCGGCAAAGGGAAGGAAAAAAGCCTGTGGGACTGCAGGGAAATGCAGAGACCTCCTGACCAGTGCATGCCTGGAACCAATGTGTCCGCAAATGACCCGGTCCAGGCAGGCGACTAGGCTGGAAGAAGCTTTCTTTCGCCCGCAATCCGCATCATGGCCTTCTGAAGTTTCTCGAATGCCCTGACTTCAATCTGCCGGACACGTTCCCGGCTGACACCATGAGTCTGGCTCAATTCCTCAAGGGTCTTGGGATCCTCAACGAGCCGCCGCTCTGTCAGAATGTCCTGTTCGCGCGGATTGAGTGTGGTCATGGCTTCGGCGAGCAACGCATGGCGAACCACACGTTCTTCTGCATCGGCATAGGCCTCGTCCTGAAGCGGGGCCGTATCCATCAGGGAATCCTGCCACTGGCCTTCGCCGTCCTCATTGAGAGACACATTGAGAGACGCATCGCCGCCGTTTGCCATGCGACGGTTCATTGTCACAACTTCGGCTTCTGTAACGCCCAGATCCCTTGCAATTTTCTTGACGTCGTCC
>CAYSCC010000317.1:0-2789 GCA_964429375.1 uncultured Chakrabartia sp. | reverse complement strand
TGGGACATCGCCAAATTTTACACGAATGCCTATTGGGCAGATATCGAACGGCTCAACATTCGCCAGCCTGCGCAATGGTCGATCGCCACGGAATATGTCGAGGCGATGATCGATTTCGCCAAGAAGATTGCGCCCGCCCATTGCTATGAACTGGACAGCGGCCTTTATTTCGACACCACGACCGTGGGTGATTATGGACGGCTGGCGCGGGCCGCCACCGAAGAAGGCGAAGGCAGGATTGAGGCCGTCGAAGGCAAACGCCATGCGGCAGACTTTGCGATCTGGCGCAAAACTCCTGCGGGCGAAACACGCCAGATGGAATGGGACAGCCCCTGGGGGCGCGGCGCTCCGGGATGGCACCTTGAATGCTCCGTCATGTCGGAGGCCCTGCTTGGATTGCCGTTCGATATCCATACCGGGGGCATCGACCATCGCGAGATACACCATCCGAACGAGATTGCGCAAAATCAGGCCTTCAAGGGCTCTGGCGGGCTCGATTGCACCGAGCATTCGGGCGCTCGCATCTGGATGCACAATAATTTCCTGATTGATCGGGGCGGCAAGATGTCCAAGTCGCGCGGTGAATTCCTGCGCCTGCAAGTGCTGGTCGATCGCGGCAACCATCCGCTGGCATATCGGCTCATGTGCCTTCAGGCCCATTACCGGAGCGAGCTCGAATTCAGCTTCGAGAATCTCGCTGCCGCTCTGACCCGCCTGAGAAGGCTGATCCTGATGGTCAGCCAGTTGAAGGATCGCGCAACCGGTCAAGCGGTCGTGGCCTTGCCGAGCGCTGCACAAGATCTTCTGACTCGCTTCGATGCTGCAATTTCAGACGACCTTTCGGTGCCCAAGGCCTTGCCTTTGCTTGAAGAGGCGCTGGCAATGAAGGCGCTTTCGCCCGATGTCCGCCTTCATGTCGCTGGAGAAATGGACAAGGTTCTGGGGCTCAACTTACTCAGTCTGCGGCCGGAGGACCTTCTGCGAAGAACCGTCATGCCAGCGGATGCGGTCAACTGCCCTCTCTCTATGGCCGAGATTGAGACGCGCCTCAGCCAGCGAGACAAGGCCCGGCAGGACAAGGATTTTGCCCTGTCCGATGCGATTCGGGACGAGCTCGCCGCACAGGGAGTCGAAATCATGGACGGCAGCGATCTGAAATGGGACTGGAGGCCGCCGATCGATGAGTAACCGCTTTGACGGTTGGGGCGGCAGGTTCATCGCCCCCATAATGGCGCGGATGAACAGGGCAGCAGAAAGGGAAGCAGTAGACCGCCTCGCTCCAGCGACTGACGCACATATCCTCGTGCTTGGATTTGGGCCTGGCGTGGGGATCGAATATCTTTCTCGCCAGTTGCCGCAATGCCGAATTTTCGGGATCGACCCGTCGTCAGCAATGATGGCCGCCAGCGCCCGGAGAAATTGGAAAGCCATTGCATCAGGCCAGGTCCGGCAGGAGCAATGCACCGCCGATGCCATCCCCGTGGATGAGGCCTGTTTCGATGGCGCTCTTGCCGTCAACACATTGCAACTCTGCGAGCCGGTTGAAGACACGGTGCGCGAACTCGCGCGCGTTTTGCGCCCGGGCGGCCGTTTTGTTTCGATAACCCACGCATGGGCAGCCGAACATCACGCCGGAACGACACAAAAATGGGAGGGCGCAATGGTCTCGGCGTTTTCGGCCAGCCATTTTGAAACCATAGTTGCCGCTCGAGCGAACGCCGAAAATGGCAAGGCAGTTCTTTTAATGGCGACGAGGAAATCAATATGACGAAAACCATCGCAGTCCTGCCCGGTGTCGCCAAGGCCCTTCTCCAGGATCATCTCCCCGATTGGCTTGATGTGCGCTTCTTCACGAACAAGAACGAAGCGATGGCCCTTGCCCCAGACGCCGAAATCGGCTGGTTCGACATGTATGACAAGGGCGACATGGCCCACACCATTTCGCGTGCCACACACATGAAATGGCTTAACTCCGTCTATGCTGGCGTTGATGGCATGCCGCTTGAACTGCTCGCGGAACGTGGCGTGACAGTCACCAATGGCGCCGGCATCAATGCAATCACGATTGCCGAATATGTGATCATGGGGATGCTGACCGTGGCCAAGGGCTACAGGGAGGTCGTTCATGCGCAGGACCGGCATGA
Organism: uncultured Chakrabartia sp.; assembly: GCA_964429375.1. Lineage (GTDB taxonomy): Bacteria > Pseudomonadota > Alphaproteobacteria > Sphingomonadales > Sphingomonadaceae > Aquisediminimonas. The sequence continues at coordinate 645 of CAYSCC010000317.1, read as the reverse complement.
ATGGCTTCACGATTCTCCAGGCAAGGTTGAGCTGTTTGGATCGAAGGCCCTGCTTTTGGGGTATGGGGCCATTGGCAAGCTGATTGAGGAGCGTCTGACGGGATTTGGGGTTGAGACGACAGTGGTGCGGCGTACCTCCAGCCCGGGCATCCTCGGGCCCAACGAATGGCGCGAACGGCTTGGCGAGTTTGACTGGGTTATCCTTGCCGTACCCGCCACGGCGGAGACCGAACAGATGATCGGCGCAACCGAACTGTCGTTCATGAAAGAGACCGCTGTCATCGTGAACATTGCCCGTGGCAGTGTCATCGATCAGGATGCCCTGATATCGGCACTGAAGGATCGTCGCATTGCTGCAGCATTTCTGGACGTGACGGATCCGGAACCGCTCCCGGAAGACCATCCTTTGTGGACGCTGGACAATGCACACATCACGATGCACCTCTCGGGACGGGCGCAAACACTGATGTTCAACCGCGCTGGGCAACGATTTCTGGAAAACCTGCACCGCTATCGAAACGGATCTACCCTCAATCACTGTGTTGATCTTGACCTTGGCTATTGAGAGTGACAGCGCGGGCCAGTCCGGTTAGTGTTTCTCTTCCTTTCTACAGTTGCCGTCAGCCCGTAACTATCAGCGGGCAG
>CAYSCC010000316.1:0-2796 GCA_964429375.1 uncultured Chakrabartia sp. | reverse complement strand
CCGCTTGGCTACATGCTCGAGAACCGAATGCTGCGGCAGGCACTGCGCGACGTCGCCGTCAACAGCACCGGAATCCGGCTTCACATGCCTGACCGGGCGACCAGTGTAGAGCGCAATGAGTCGGGCGTGCATGTCACGCTGGCCAGTGGTGCAAAGCTGCGTGGCCAGCTGCTGCTGGCCTGTGAAGGCCGCAAGTCTCCAACGCGTGAAGCGGCCGGCATTCGCGTGGCCAAGTGGGGCTATGATCATGTTGCCATCATTTCGGCGTTCAATCACACGAAAGACCATCGCAATATCGCCCATGAGATCTTTTATTCCGCGGGCCCCTTTGCACTCCTGCCGCTCAATCCGGGCACACGGTCCGCACTTGTCTGGACAGTCAGTCCACGGGAAGCGGACGGCGTCCTTGCCTTGTCCGAACGGGCATTCCTGGCCGAAGTCACGAAGCGGGCGGGCGGGTTGCTCGGGGAGATTTCTCTCGCCGCGCCCCGGTCCAGCTATCCCCTCGACTTTCATCACGCGACGCGGATCACCGCGCAAAGGCTGGCCCTGGTCGGAGACGCGGCGCATGGCTCCCACCCGATTGCAGGGCAAGGCCTGAACCTTGGCTTTCGCGATGTTGCGGCACTTGTTGAAGTGCTGGTTGACGGTGCCAGACTTGGCCTTGATCTCGGAGACGCCCAGTTGCTCGCCCGCTATGAGCGCTGGCGCAGTGTCGACACCCTTGCGGTGTCTCTCGCGACAGACACGTTGACCCGACTGTTCGGCATTCCTGGCAAGCCGGCCACGGCGATCCGCCGGTTCGGCCTTGGGGCGGTTCAGAAATTTGCACCATTGAAGTCGCTGTTCATGGCGGAAGCGCGCGGAACAAGCGGAGATTTGCCCAAACTGCTTCAGGGCGCCGTCGTCTGAGGCGACAGGATCCGCGCTTCTTCCACAAGCATCACAGGGATGCCGTGCCTTACGGGATAGGCAAGGCCAGACGCTTCTGACAGCAGTTCTCCAGCGTCCTCATCATAGACCAGCTGTGCGCGCGTGATCGGGCAGACAAGGCGGGCAAGAAGTTCGGGATCAAGGCTCACTGCAGGGTTACGCGATCCTCGCCATCATGGCGGCCAAAGAAATGGAGCAGCTGGACAATCAGTTCCGCCCGTTCGGAGAGGGTTTCGGCCTCCAACAGCGCCTGTTTCGATGCAGGATCGAACGGTGCAATCTGGGCAATACCGTTCACCAGGGCCTCATCATCGAGCCGTGACACTGACTCCCAGTCGACTGCATAGCCCTGCGCCACCGCAAAACGGCGGGATTCGGCCTCAAGAGCCGCACGTTCGGCCAGTGCGAGCGATTCATTCTCCGGATCTGAAACAAGTTCAGCCTCGATCTGCCGGAACGGTGTCTTGACATCGAGCTCGCGAACCATCCGGAAGCGCGACCGTCCTTCAAGAACGATATTGTATCGCCCATCGTCCAGTGCCTCGACCTGGGATACATGCCCCACGCATCCCATCGTGTAGAGCGGCGGCGTATCACCACCACCCCGCGGCTGGATCATTGCGATCATGCGATCACGTGCCAGCGCATCCGACACCAGAGCCCGATAGCGAGGCTCAAAGATATGCAGCGGCAAGTGCATGCGCGGGAAAAGCAGGACCCCGGCAAGCGGAAAGACCGACAGGCGCGTGAGTGTTTGCGTCGTCATGTGAACAGAACCGCTGATAATCTGCGCCTCTGGGCCGAGACCCACGGATCCTCGATCCCGACCACTTCGAACAGCTTGAGAAGCTGCGAGCGGGCCGCACCTTCATTCCACTCCCGGTCGGCCGCGATAATCGCCAGCAGCGCATCAGCGGCGCCATCGCGATCTCCAGCGGCCATCAAGCCGCCCGCCAGATCAAAGCGCAGCGCATGATTCTCCGGATCTTCAAGAACCCGCGCCTTCAGCCCGGACAAATCGTCGACCGGCTTGACATCGCGGGCAAGGGCAAGGGCAGACATTGCGCGAGCGATTGCGGGGTCTTTGGCCAGTTCAGGGCTCAAGGCCGCAACCTGCGCCTCCGCTGCATCAATGTCCCCTGCGCCGAGTTGGGCGCGGATAAGGCCGGACAAAGCAGCGGGATGCGCGGGGTCCATCTCCAGAATCTGCGCAAAGATCGAGACCGCCCGCGCCGCATCACCGCCCGCCAGCACGTCTTCGCCCATGGCGACCAACGGCTCGATCTCGGCTTCCAGAGACTGGGCCTCGCCTTTCACGGGCAATTGCTTCAGCAACTGGTCGAGCATCCGGCCGAGCTGGGATTCGGTGCGCGCTGGCGTCAGATCGGCAACGGGCTGCCCCTGGAACAGGGCATAGACGGTAGGGATTGACTGAACCCGGAATTGCGCCGCGATGAACTTGTTTTCATCCACGTTGATCTTGACGAGTTTGACGCCCTTGTTCGCGTAATCGGCAGCAACCTTTTCCAGCACCGGCGCAAGCTGCTTGCATGGGCCACACCAATCGGCCCAGAAGTCGACAATCACAATGTTTGTCATCGAAGGCTCGATCACATCGCGGCGAAAGGCGTCCACGATTTCCCGCTCGCTTGCACTCAATCCCAATGTTGCCACGTCATGCTCCTTGCTTGCATCGCTATGTGGTGTCTCAACGTGCAATTGCCAAGCCCCGATTCAGCCCTTGCCCAAGGCTCAACCCGATGCTAACAGCCGCGCCTCACCCGCCCCGGCCTGCCGGGGCCAGTCGCCAGAGCGGGCGTAGCTCAGGGGTAGAGCACAACCTTGCCAAGGTTGGGGTCGAGG
>CAYSCC010000315.1:0-2821 GCA_964429375.1 uncultured Chakrabartia sp. | reverse complement strand
AACGGCTGGCTGTTCCCGAAGAGGAATTGTCGACATCGCAAAGCAAGGTCATCCACTCCCGTTCCGGCAAGACATTGCGGTACGGCGAACTGGCAGCCGAAGTGGCGCAGCGTTCGCTTGAGGATGAGCCGAAGCTGAAGGATCCGAAGGATTATCGCCTGATCGGAAAGCCGGTTGCGCGCATTGACACTCCGGCCAAGGTCAATGGTACAATGCAATATGGCATCGACGTGCAACTACCGGAGATGCGGGTTGCCACGATCATGGCCGCGCCGATTCGCGGCGGCAAGCTTGTGTCTGTCGATCCGGCGCCAGCAATGGCGATCAAGGGCGTGGAAAAGGTCATCAAGCTTGAAAGTGCCGTTGCGGTCGTTGCCAAAGGCTATTGGCCGGCGCTTCAGGGCCTGAGAGCATTGTCTCCAAACTTCAGTGATGGCGGACATGGGGCCATTTCGACCGCCTCGATCTTTGCAGCCCATGATGCGCTGCGCAAGGACGGTAAGGTTGAAAGCGAAGCGGGCGACGGCGATGTCGATGCAGGTTTGAAAGCGGCCGGAGCGAAGCGGGTCGAGGCCGATTTCCGGCTGCCGTTTCTCCATCATGCAATGATGGAGCCGTTTGCGCTGACAGCCCATCACAAGGATGGCAAACTCGATATCTGGGGCGGCTTGCAGGACCCGCTGGCGACAAAGATGGCAGCGGTCGAGTTCTCGGGCCTCGCGGCTGACGCGGTGACTTTTCATCCGATGGCCTGCGGCGGCAGCTTCGGCCGGCGATTGCCCATGTATGTTGAAATCGTGGAACAGGTAACGCGGCTTGCCATGCAATTGCCCTATCCGGTCAAGCTGATCTGGAGTCGGGAAGAAGAGGTCACACAGGGCGCCTACCGCCCGCAAAGCTCGGCCCATCTGATTGCCGGGATCGGATCCAATGGCAGGATCAGCGCCTGGCGGAATGATTATGCCCAAACGGAAGGAATCGAAGGCGAGGCGACTTTCATCTACGATCTGCCGGCCGTGTCTCGTCGCCTCTTCAAGCATGAATCCAACCAGACAACCGGGGCCTGGCGCTCGGTCAACAGCACGCAGCATGGATTCTACAATGAATGCTTCATGGATGAGCTGGCGGCTGCGGCGGGTGTAGACCCGGTCGAATTCCGGGCGCGACATCTGAAGCCGGGGTCTCGCCACCTTGCGGTGCTCAAGGAGGTTGCGAAGCGATCCGGCTGGGGCACGCCTCTGCCGCAAGGGGTTGGGCGTGGCGTGGCCATTGTGGAATCATTCCAGACGATCGTGGCAGAAGTCGTCGAGGCGTCAGTCAATGACGATGGTACGCCCAAGATCCACAAGGTCTATGCAGTGGTTGACTGTGGACGGACGGTGAATCCCTCCAATGGAGAGAACCAGATTCAGGGCGGCATTGTCATGGGGCTGTCCACCGCAATGGGCGAGGCCATCACCCTTGAAAAAGGCGCGGTGATGCAGACCAACTTTGCTGACTATCCGATTCTCAAGATGAGTGGCGCTCCTGCCACGATCGACGTACACTTTATCGAGAGTGGTGCGCCCATGGGCGGGTTGGGAGAGCCGGGCGTTCCGCCTGCGGCGCCGGCACTGGCCAATGCGCTTTTTGCTGTAACAGGAAAACGCATCCGGCAGCTTCCGATCGTTGCAATCTCTTAGAGGGCAGGGCTAAGGCGAGCCCCTGTTTGCATTTTGTCGGGGGCTGGCCATGTCGACCATCATTCGCGAAGCGGATCTCATCGAGAGCATTGCAGATGCGCTTCAGTATATCTCCTATTACCACCCGATGGACTATATCCGTGCCTTGGGGGAGGCGTATGAGGCCGAACAAGGGCCCGCAGCGCGGGATGCGATTGCCCAGATCCTGACAAACAGCCGGATGTGTGCCGAAGGGCATCGGCCCCTGTGCCAGGATACCGGCATTGTCACAGTCTTCATCAAATGGGGTCAGGGCTGTATCCTCGAATCCGACCGTTCATTGCAGGATGTCGTCGATGAAGGCGTCCGCCGGGCCTATCTCAATCCGGACAACAAGCTGCGGGCCTCGATCCTGGCCGACCCGGCGTTCACGCGGGTCAACACGCGGGACAATACGCCGTGCGTCCTGAATGTTGAAATGGTGCCCGGGCATCATGTCGATGTGCAGGTTGCGGCCAAAGGCGGCGGCAGCGAGAACAAGTCCAAGTTCAAGATGCTGAATCCATCTGATTCCATCGTAGACTGGGTGCTCGAAATGGTCCCGCAAATGGGCGCCGGTTGGTGCCCGCCTGGCATGCTCGGAATTGGCATTGGTGGCACGGCCGAAAAGGCAATGACGCTCGCCAAGGAATCACTGATGGGCGACATTGACATGGCGCAGTTGAAACGGCGCGGTCCGCAAACGGATATAGAGCGCCTGCGCATAGAGATTTTTGACAAGGTCAACGCTCTTGGTATCGGGGCCCAAGGGCTTGGCGGCCTTTCGACAATCCTCGACGTGAAGATTCTCGACTATCCGACCCATGCAGCGTCAAAGCCGGTCGCCATGATTCCGAACTGCGCTGCGACGCGACATGCCCATTTTCATCTTGACGGATCCGGTCCGGCCTATCTTGAGCCGCCAAAGCTCTCGGACTGGCCCGACGTCAACTGGACGCCTGACAAGGCGGCGATCCATGTCGATCTTGACACACTCACGCCCGAGATTGTGGCCAGCTGGAAACCGGGAGACAGGCTGCTGCTCAATGGCAAGATGCTCACTGGCCGCGATGCCGCGCACAAGCGCATCCAGGACATGCTTGCAAAGGGAGAACCGCTTC
>CAYSCC010000314.1:0-2829 GCA_964429375.1 uncultured Chakrabartia sp. | reverse complement strand
GATGCAGGACAAGGCGCGCGCCGATCTGGCCCGGCTTTTTGCCGAGGAGATCGGCAAGGCCGGTCTGCAGGCGACCGAAATTGCCACCTATGCCACGCCGCGCCGCCTGGCTTTGATCGCCCGAGGTCTGCCGCTTGCGACAAGCGCCGTCAGTGAGGAGCTGAAGGGGCCCAAGACATCGGCGCCGCCGCAGGCGCTTGAAGGGTTCCTCCGCAAGACCGGTTTGACGCAGGACCAGCTGGAAGATCGCGACGGAACCTGGTTTGCCGTGATCGCAAAGCCCGGACGCCAGACAGCCGAGGTGCTGGCCGAAGCTGTCCCGGCCATTGTTCGTGCCTTTCCCTGGCCCAAGTCGATGCGCTGGGGCGCGGCCTCCGCCTCGACGGAAAGCCTCCGCTGGGTGCGGCCCCTCCAGGGCATTGTGGCGCTGCTTGGTGACACGGTGGTGCCGTTCGAGATTGACGGCGTGGCAAGCGGATCGGCGACGGTCGGCCATCGCTTCCATCATTCCGGAGATGTCACGATCGGAAGCGCCTCTGATTATACGGCCAAGCTCAACGCCTGCCATGTGATCGTCGATCAGGAAGAACGCCGCGCTATCATCCGCGCGGGCGCAGAAAAGGCCGCCGCGGATGCGGGCCTCACATTGGTTCCGGATGAAGGTCTGGTGATCGAGAATGCCGGCCTGGCCGAATGGCCAGTGCCCATGCTCGGCCGGTTCGATCCGGCGTTTCTGGCCGTGCCGGAAGAAGTCATCCAGCTGACGGCGCGGGTGAACCAGAAATACTTCATCTGTCGCGATGCTGCGGGCAAGCTCGCCAATGCCTTTGTCTGCACGGCCAATATCACGGCGAACGACGGTGGCGCGGCGATTGTCGCGGGCAACGAAAAGGTGCTGGCGGCACGGCTTTCGGATGCGAAATTCTTCTGGGAACAGGATCTGAAAGTCCCGCTGGAGACACGTGCCGAAAAGCTGAAGGACATTGTCTTCCACGAAAAACTGGGGACGGTCGCCGACAAGGTCGAACGCGTGGCCAAGCTCGCGCGTTGGTTGGTGGAGGAAGAGGTCGTCAAAGGCGCGAGCGCAGACGATGCCGAACGCGCGGCGCGCCTGTGCAAGGCCGATCTCGTCACCGGGATGGTGGGCGAATTCCCGGAACTGCAAGGGATCATGGGCGGCTATTACGCTCGGGCGCAGGGTGAGCCTGATGCCGTCGCCGATGCCGTGCGCGATCATTACAAGCCGGTCGGGCAGGGGGATGAAGTACCGACGTCACCGGTAACTGTGTCGGTAAGTTTGGCGGACAAGCTGGATACGCTGTGTTCATTTTTCGAAATTGAACAGTTTCCGACAGGCTCCAAGGATCCATTTGCGTTACGCAGGGCAGCTCTTGCCTTGATTGCTCTCGTGCGAAAGAACCAGCTCACGATTCATTTTGGCTCGGTTATAAATTTGGGCTGGCTAGGCCATCACTCGAATGCCGAACTCGATGAGAGTCAGCTAGGTCGTCGCAAGATCATATCGACGGTGCCGATATTCCTGCGCGATCGACTTGAGGTTATTCTTCGCGACTATGGGATTCGCCACGACTTCGTAAGGGCATCCACGCACTGGGGCGGTGCGGAAGATGCTCGACTTGACCGTGTGGAACAAAGAGCAAAGGCCTTGCAGGCCTTTATCACCACCGATGACGGCGCGAACCTGCTCGCAGGGTACAAGCGGGCGGCCAATATCCTGAAACAGGCAGGCGATGCGGTTGTCGCGGCGCCGCCGCACGCGGAGCTCGAAGCCGAAGAGCGGTCGCTGCTCTCAGCCCTTGATGCTGCCGAGCCAAAGGCCGCCGCTGCAATCGAGGCGGAGGATTTCGAGGGGGCAATGGCTGCGCTGGCCTTGCTGCGCGGGCCCATCGACGCGTTTTTCGACACAGTGATGGTGAACGACCCGGATGAAAAGAAACGGGCGTTCCGGTTGGGGATGTTGGCAAGGTTCCGTGATGCGGTGCATCGCGTGGCGGATTTTTCCAAGATCGAGGGGTAAGCCTTCATGACGCAATATGTGTATCGCTTTGGCGGTGGCGCCTCTGACGGGGGCAACGGCGACAAGAATCTGTTGGGCGGGAAGGGGGCCAATCTGGATGGCATGGCTGCCATCGGCCTGCCGGTTCCTCCCGGTTTCACGATCACGACTGCGATGTGCACGCGTTACTATGATGATGGCGAAGTCTTTCCGGACTCGCTGCGCGCAGAAGTCGCAAACGGCATTGCGCATATCGAAGCGGTGACCGGCAAGCGGTTTGGCGATCCTGCCGATCCGCTGCTCGTGTCGGTGCGGTCCGGCGCGCGAGTTTCGATGCCGGGGATGATGGATACCGTCCTCAATCTCGGGTTGAATGATTCCACCGTGGAAGGGTTGGCGGCCTCGTCGGGCGATGCGCGCTTTGCATGGGACAGTTATCGCCGTTTCATCCAGATGTATGCCGACGTTGTCCTCGAACTCGATCATGGTTCGTTCGAGGAAGCACTGGAAATAGCGAAGGAAGACAAGGGCTTCTTCCTCGATACTGAATTGACGGCTGAAGACCTGAGATCGCTTGTTGGCAGCTACAAGGCGCTTGTCGAAGAGCAATGGGGCAAGCCCTTTCCGCAGGATGTGCATGATCAGCTCTGGGGTGCGGTCGGTGCCGTGTTCGGTTCCTGGCAGTCGGAACGCGCGAAGGTCTATCGTCGCCTCAACAACATTCCGGGAGATTGGGGAACGGCCGTCAACGTGCAGGCCATGGTCTTTGGAAATATGGGTGACACGTCCGCAACCGGAGTTGCGTTCACGCG
>CAYSCC010000313.1:0-2835 GCA_964429375.1 uncultured Chakrabartia sp. | reverse complement strand
TCCGCGCTTCAAGGCTTCGCGCACATACTCGCCGGCAAACATGCTCGGTGTTTTGGGTTCGTTGCCCAGAAGGTTGCTGAGCTCCCATCCCGCAACGCCAAAGCCGGCGAATTCGTCATTTGGAGACAGAAACGGGTGGGCTTCACTGTCTCCCTTGATCTGGGTGATTTCAACTACCGGCTCAAGCCTGGCCCTGCGCTTGGCGTAGGCAGCCGTCATTGGGCCACCGCCTGGCTGGGTCAGTTCGAACATCAGGCCGTTCGACAGGTTGGAATTGTGCGGAATGGCAAGGACCCGCCCGCCAGTCGCCTTTTCATAGGCTTCCATATAGTTCCAGATCTCATCCGGCGTGGCCTTGTAGGTCGGGTCAATCGGCACGACCGTGCGCACGCGATCAGGACCGTCCCGGAAGATGATGTTACGGTGCAGATTGTTCCCGCCCTGCATCAAGGTATACTCAAACCCGAAAAAGGCCGTGAACTTGCCCGGCTCATTATAGCGTTCGACAGTGTCGATGTTCCCGTTCCACACCGACTTTGTCCGTTCTGCGGTGCCATCCTGATTGAGCATGGCCTTGGGGAGCGCATTGCGGCCGCGCGCATCGAGGATTTCCGCCATGGCACGCTGCGATCCCTGCGGACCTTCATGCATCATGTCGTACCAGCGCAGCATCGTCTCGTCCCGGATCAGGAGGCGCGGCGCATCATAGAGCGCCTTTGTGGCGCCCAATCCTTCGGCGTGATCCGTGACGACAAGAAAATCGAGCGGACGGGAGAGCTTGGCCTTGAGCCCGGTTGTAGAGGTAACCTCCTCGCCGCGGGCAAAACGCAGTGCCTCTTCCGGCCCAAGACGAACGCCAAACCCGAAGGCGTCCACGGAATTGGCTGTATGCAGGTGGGTATCACCCCACAGCACTTTTTCGGGGTACTCGGTTTCCTTGACGACAACTTCCTTGCCGCCAGTCGCCTTTTTCAATTGATCGCATCCTGCAACCAAACCGCTTGTGCCAAGAAGCAAAGCTGCCAGTACTACCTCACGTCGCATCACACCCCTCCTCGGCCGCTTGTTCGGCTCCCTCTCGCAGCTTGATGCCATGTTGGGCAGGCGCGTCAATCCTTCGCGTGAGAATCTTTCGACCAGCGCCCAGTTTGCGCACATTCCAGTAGCTTGGACATGGGCGAGATACGTCTCACCTAATCGGATTTGACCATGGATCAGCCCGACTGAGGTCAGGCGAACAGTTGCTCGGGCTCTTCGATCAGAGACTTGAGGGTGGCAAGGAAGGCAGCACCGGCCGCACCGTCAATAACCCGATGATCCACCGAAAGGGTCAAGCGAATGCGGCTCTCGAACCCGACGTCCCCGTTGGCATCCTCGCACAATTCCCGCGAGGCCATTCCAATTGCCAGAATGGCCGCCTGAGGCGGGTTGATGATGGCGGAAAATTCTTCAATGCCAAACATGCCGAGATTGGACACAGAAAAAGTGCCGCCATCGAGATCATCAAAAGACAGGCGACCAGCTTTCGCCTTTTCGATCATGGCCCGGCTCGCGCTGGCAAGCTGGTCAATCCGCATCCTGTCAACCTGCCGTAGGATCGGTGCAACGAGCCCCTTTGGCGACGCCACAGCGATCGCGATATCCGCATGAGGGAAGTGATGGATGTCTTCCCCATGCAACTGAACGTTGATGTCTGGGTGGCGTGCCAAGGCCTTTGCGCTTGACCACACGAGATAGTCGTTGAGCGTAGCCTGACAGGAAAGGACGAGGTTCGCGGTCTTGCGCATTGCCTGAATGGCATCCACGGCCACCGACGTCCTCAGGTAAAAATGGGGAATCTCCTGCTTGGATGCCGAGAGCCTCTTGGCAACGATCTTGCGAATCTTGTCAAACGGCTCAATCGTCGCGACATTGGCTACAGGCGCGAAGGCAGCCGAAAGCGCCGCCTCTTCCGCGCGCGGGGCAAGCGCGAGAACGTCATGCTTGGAAATGCGGCCACGCGGTCCCGTACCGCGAACCTTGGACAGGTTGACGTTGTGAATGGCAGCAAGCCGCCTGGCGAGCGGTGACGCGTAAACCTTTGCATCGTCCTCAACGAGCGCAACGGTTCCACGCCAGGTTCGCGTCGAATTTGGCCGGAGATGCTGATCCACGTCCTGGAACGTAATCCTGCCGCCCCGTCCGGTGCCTTCGATATTCGCGATGTCGACCCCTTCGCGCTCAGCCAGTTCCAGTGCCTTAGGGCTGATAGGGCGGTTGGTGACGATCTTGGTTCGTTGCGGCGCAGGCGAATTCGGCTGACCCTGACCAGACGGCTCGCCGTCTTCGCCATGGACTTCAGCAGCAGCTGCCGGCACAAATTTGGCAATGAAGTCGGCAATGTCCGCCTCAGGCACCTGTTCATCGCCCAGAACGGCAATCAAAGCACCAACTGGTAGCGCCTTGTCTCCTGAGGGCTCCAGAATTCTTAGCACGACCCCGTCTCGTTCGGCCTCGACTTCGTTGCTGATCTTGGACGTTTCAATCAGGCAGATGACATCACCTTTCACAAAGGAATCGCCGTCGTTGACCATCCATTCGGCGATTGTGCCTTCGGTCATCTCAATGCCCCATTTGGGCATGCAAAAAGGCCGCAATTGTGACATTCCGGCCCCCTAGCGCCAGCCGAGAACCCGGCGCGCAGCTGCCTCAACCTTTTCGGCAGATGGCAGATATGCGAGCTCAAGCTCCTTCGCAAAAGGGACAGGCGTATGCGGCGCAGTGACCATTTCGATCGGCGCCTTGAGGCTTGCAAAGGCCTTTTGGACAACAAGGGCCGTAACGTCAGTTGCAAGA
>CAYSCC010000312.1:0-2844 GCA_964429375.1 uncultured Chakrabartia sp. | reverse complement strand
AGCATGATGGATTTCAGTGCCTGGCGTGCCCGTTCCCCTTATTATGGCGAAACGCACGAAGCGCTGGCCCAATCCGTTCGGCGGTTTGTGGAACGGGAAATCGCACCGCATATCGATCGTTGGGAAGCGGAAGGAGAACTTCCTCGAGACCTGCACCGGAAGGCCGCATCGGCGGGGATTCTTGGACTGCGCTATCCGGAAGCCTATGGCGGGCATTCCGAAGGGTTCGATATTTTTCATGGCCTGACCCAGACCGAAGAACTCGCGTCCGTTGGCGCTGGGGGGCTCACAGCATCGCTGATGACCCATGGCATTGGCCTTCCGCCTATTCTTGCCATGGGCTCGGAAGAGCTAAAGCGCCGCGTTGCCGTGCCGGTTCTGGCCGGTGAAAAGATCATTGCGCTGGGCATCACGGAGGCATCAGGTGGCTCGGATGTCGCAAACCTGAGGACCAAGGCCGAACGCGTTGGCGATCACTATGTCGTCAATGGTTCAAAGATGTTCATCACCTCTGGCATGCGTGCAGATTGGCTGACGTGCGCGGTGCGGACCGGTGGGCCGGGGGCAGCGGGAGTGTCGCTGCTGCTCATAGACATGGATTCTCCCGGCGTCTCTTGCACCCGCCTCGACAAAATGGGGTGGCGCTGTTCGGATACAGCCGCCATTCATTTCGACACTGTGAAGGTGCCGGCCGAAAACCTGATTGGCCCCGAAAATGGCGGTTTCATGGGGATCATGCGCAATTTCAACTCCGAACGGCTTGGCATGGCAATGGGCTGCTGCGCCTATGCACGGGTCTGCCTGAAGGAAGCGGTTGAGTGGGCGCAGCAGCGCGAAACCTTTGGCAAGCCGCTGGTCGGGCATCAGTCGATCCGTATCAAGCTGGCGGACATGGCGCGGCAGATCAATGCGACGCAGGCATGGGTGGATCAATGCGCCTGGCAGGTACAGGAAGGCCGCGACCAGCCCTCTGATTTTGCGATGCTGAAGGTGCAGGCCACACGCATGCTGGAAATGGTTGCCCGCGAGGCTGCACAAGTGCTTGGCGGTGCAAGCTTCATCACAGGCTCGAAGGTGGAACGCATCTACCGCGAAGTTCGGGTCAATGCCATTGGCGGCGGGTCCGAGGAAATCATGCTCGACCTGGCAGGCCGCCAGCTGTTCGGAGGACGCTGATGAACGAGGGAAACCACAACTGGACGGTTGATGCCGAAGCGATCCTGCCCGATCTCGTGGCGCTCAGGCGTGCCATCCATGTCGAACCCGAACTGGGGCTGCAGAATCCCAAGACGCTGGCCAAGATCAAGGATGCGCTGGCGGGCCTGCCGCTCGAGCTGCGTGAAGGGCCTTCGACCTCTGGCCTGATCGCAATCCTGCGCGGGTCCGACAATGGTCGCACGGTCCTGTTGCGCGGAGATACCGACGCGTTGCCGCTGCATGAAGATACCGGCCTCGACTATGCATCGGCGACGGAAGGCGCCATGCACGCCTGTGGTCATGACACGCATGTGGCCATGCTCGTCGGGGCTGCGCGCCTTCTTTCGGCGAAGCGCGACACGCTCGCAGGAACAGTCCTGTTCATGTTTCAGCCTGGCGAGGAAGGGCACCACGGCGCCCGCTACATGCTGGATGACGGATTGATCGACCCGCTGCCCGATGCTGCCTTTGCGCTCCATATCATGCCCAATGCGCCGCACGGAATCTTCACGGGGCGGTCCGGCCCGCTGCTCGCTTCGGCAGACAAGCTGTACATGACGATCACCGGCAGGGGTGGTCACGCGTCCATGCCGCATGACGCGCTCGACCCCGTCCCCATTGCGTGCGAGATCGTAACAGCGATTCAGGCGATGGTTACCCGCAAGGTCTCCGTCTTTGATCCGGCGGTCGTGACCATTGGCCGCATCCTTGCCGGGACGACAGACAATATCATTCCCGAAAGCGCCTCGCTGCTGGGCACGATCCGCACTCTTTCGCCGCGCCAGCGCGAAGCCGTGGCGAATGAACTCAAACGGCTGGGGCCGGGCATCGCCGCTGCACATGGTGCATCGGCGGACGTGCGGATCGAACAGGGCTTTCCCGTGACCATCTGCGATAGCCGCGCCGTCACGTTCGGACAGACGGTGATTGAAGACCTGTTCGGACATGCGGCCTGGCGGACGCTTGAAACGCCGATCATGGGCGCGGAAGATTTTGCCTATGTTCTTGAAAAGGTACCGGGCGCGATGTTTTTCCTCGGGGCGAGCCATGAAGGCAGCGACTGGCGCCAGTGCTGCGGCCTGCACTCCAACCGGATGGTGCTGGACGACAGCGTGATGGCCCGTGGGGCCGCGGCCCATGCCGCGCTGGCCGAGCGGTTTCTGGCGGACGGGTTTGGCGGGCAATAAGGCCCGCTCAGTCCCTTGATGTCAATTGTGGGCCCCGAAGACTGGTGCGGTGGCGTGACGAAGGCCCCGAAAGCGGGGCCTTCCGTACACATTACATGCCATCCACGCTCTTGCTGACGAGGATGTTCACCGAAACGCGGCGATTCTGTGCCTTGCCTTCGGGTGTGTCATTGCTGGCCAGCGGGTCGGATTCCGCCATGCCTGTCGGCGTCAACATGCGATATGGCTTCCAGCGGCAAGCCTGCTGGAGATAGTTGATCACGCTTGCGGCGCGCTTTTCACTCAGCGTCTGGTTGTATTCCTCGCTGCCGACCGAGTCCGTGTATCCAACGACCAGCATCAGGGCATTGTCGGTCGCTTCGGCCTGGCGTGCGGTAGCGCAAAGCTAAGCCATAGCGCAGGGAGATAAAACGGCCATGACCGTATAGAAATATACGTTTGTCGTGCTAATGAAGTTATA
>CAYSCC010000311.1:0-2858 GCA_964429375.1 uncultured Chakrabartia sp. | reverse complement strand
AGCGAGACCATAGGCTCCGATGTCACTCAATGTGGCAAATGTCTTTTCATTCTTGGCGAACGCCGGACCAGTAATGGCGAGGGAAAATCCAGCGATACAGATTGAAATTCTTGAGGCCCCGGTGCGCATGACGCGATCCCTTCCCAGTGCGAATGATATCTGCGGGGTGACATACGCACTCGGCAAGTGCAAGAAGCATTGGTCATGATCGTCTACCGCCCTGCCTCATTCAACGATGCGCAAGCTCTTGCCGAACTCGGGCGTACGAGCTTTGTCGAAGCATTCGGCCACCTGTATAGTGCAGACAATCTCAACAGATTTCTCGAACAGGGTTACTCGCTCCCGGCGCTGGAAAGGGATCTTGCCAGCAGCAAGCGCCTGTTTCGCATTGCCGAACGTGGTGGACAGATGGTCGGTTACTGCAAGCTGGGCTTTGATGTCACATTGGACCATGACTCCAAAGGCAGGCGGGTGATGGAGCTCAAGCAACTTTACTTGCGCGCCAGTGAAACGGGCGGTGGCATAGGCGCCCAACTGATGGCCTGGGCACTCGATGTGGCCCAGGAACGCGAGTTTGATGATGTGATCCTCAGTGTCTGGAGCGAGAATTTCGGTGCGCAGCGCTTCTACGAACGCTTTGGTTTCAAGAAGATCGCCGATACGATCTTCATGGTCGGTGACCATGTTGATGAAGAGTATCTGATGGGATTGCAGCTCAGGTAGCGCGGGGCGTATAGACAGGGCCATGTCATCGATACGTCCCTGGCGCGATATTGCGCGCCGCAAATCGCGCCAGATCATGGTCGGCAACGTTCCGGTTGGTGGAGACGCGCCGATCAGCGTCCAGACAATGACGAATACGCTTACCTCAGACGCACGCTCAACCATTGACCAGATCCGTCGATGCGAGGATGCCGGCGTGGATATCATCCGCGTGTCGTGTCCGGACGTCGAGTCCACGACCGCCCTGAAGCAGATCGTTCGCGCAGCACGCGTGCCGATCGTGGCCGATATCCACTTCCACTATAAAAGGGCGATCGAAGCAGCGGATGCTGGCGCTGCCTGTCTGCGGATCAATCCGGGCAATATCGGCTCTTCTGAACGCGTGCGCGAAGTGGTGAATGCAGCAAAGGCCAACGGGTGCGCAATCCGGATCGGCGTGAACGCGGGCAGCCTGGAAAAGGACCTGCTTGAGAAATATGGCGAACCCTGCCCGGAAGCACTTGTCGAAAGCGCGCTGGATCACATCAAACTTCTCGATGACCATGATTTCCGGGACTACAAGGTTGCCGTGAAGGCATCGGATGTCTTCCTTGCCGTATCTGCCTATATGGGGCTTGCAGACGCGGTCGATTGCCCGCTGCATTTGGGAATTACGGAAGCGGGCGGCCTGATCGGTGGCACGGTCAAGTCCGCGATTGGCATTGGCAATCTGCTGTGGGCCGGAATTGGGGACACGATTCGGGTTTCTCTTTCTGCCGAGCCGGAAGAAGAGGTCCGCGTCGGATATGAGATCCTGAAGTCTCTGGGTATCAGGACACGGGGGGTGAGAATTGTGTCATGCCCCTCCTGTGCGAGGCAGGGCTTTGATGTTATCCGCACCGTGCAGAAGCTGGAGGAGCGGCTGCAGCATATTCACACGCCGCTGTCTCTTTCTGTCCTGGGCTGCGTGGTCAACGGCCCTGGAGAGGCGCGAGAGACGGATATCGGCCTGACGGGCGGAGGGGCAGGCAAGCACATGGTCTATTTGTCCGGGGTGACCGACCATCACGTCCAGGACGATGGCATGATCGATCACATCGTCCAGCTTGTGGAGCAAAAGGCTGCGGAAATCGAAGCAGGCATTGCAAAGGCCGCGGCATGAATGCCCAGCTGGTCCTTCATCCTTCCCTAACGCGTTTCAGCTTATGATGGGCCTATGTCGCACAAGCTGTTAGCCTTTGTGATCGGGCTGGGCCTCGTGATCGGGGCGCTTTGGCCATCAAGCAGGAAACCGGCCGAAGTGGCGCCCGAGCCGGCGAAAAAAGCGAGCAAGGTCGTCGTCGCCCCCCAGCCCCCAAATGAGATTGTCCTCACGCGGAGCCAGAACGGGCATTTCTACGCCGATCTCAATGTGGACGGTCAGACAATTCATTTTCTGGTGGATACGGGAACGAGCTCCATAGCACTGACGGCAGCAGATGCCCGCAAGCTTGGCTTCAGCTGGACAGAACAGGACTTGAGGCCGGTTGGCAAGGGTGTGTCCGGCACGGTCAACGGGAAGTTTGTAAAGCTCCACCGGCTGCAACTGGGCACCAAGGAAGCCTGGGACATGGAAGCTGCAATCATCCCCCAAGGGCTCGAGGTTTCGCTGCTAGGGCAGACGTTCCTCGAAAAGATCGGCTCGGTGAGCATCAATGGCGACCAAATGGTCCTTCGCTGAATAAACAGGCTGGACAGCGAGTAGCCGGGTCGGCAATTCGGCCCGATGCAAACATTGCCTCTTTCCGGACGAATTGCGCTTGTGACAGGAGCAAGCAGGGGCATTGGCCGCGGCATTGCGTTGGCTCTGGCACGCGCGGGCGCTGATATCGCCGTGAACTTCCGCCGCGACGAACGTGCAGCGACGGAAGTCGTGAACGAGATTGTTGCCATGGGCCGCAGTGCACGGGCCTATCATGCATCAGTGGATGATTATGTGGCCTGCGCGGCAATGATTGAAGCCGTCGTCGCGGATTTCGGGGGGCTTTCGATTCTGATCAACAATGCCGGCATCGCGCGCCGCGGCCAGTCGGTGGCCGATACCGACCCTGCGGAAATGGAACGTGTGGTCAGAATCCACGCCTTCGGACCGCACTCTATGTCGAAACTCGCCAGTC
>CAYSCC010000310.1:0-2860 GCA_964429375.1 uncultured Chakrabartia sp. | reverse complement strand
CCAGCGTAGCCAGCGCTTCTTCATCACGAAGATACTGGTTGGCCTTTGGTGCGCTCAGTGAGAGCACATCACTGTTCCAGCGCTCAAGCTGCCGCAGACTCGCCCGTGTTCCAAGCTCGGTCTGCAATTGCCGGATGTCACGCTTTGTCATTGCGATCTTGCGATCGATTTCCTCAAGGCGGCCCCGCTGCGTCGCGACTTGCAAAGAGATCATGTAAAGGATGCATGCTGCGACGGCGACGCCGAGCACCCATCCAACTGGACGAAAGCGTTGGGCAATCATGACGATCATCTCCTTCTTGCGGGCCATGGCGCAGCATCGGTTCGATGTGCGACCCTGAGCGTGGCGGAACGTGCTCTGGGGTTGCGATCAAGTTCGGCCTGACCGGCACGAACAGGCTTGGCAACGTGGGCGAATGTCGGCTTCGGACCGGATTTCATGGCATCGGGAAGATGCCGAGAACCTCCAGGAGCAGCGCCGCTGCGGTCCTTGAGGAAGCGTTTGACCAGTCGGTCTTCAAGGCTGTGGAAGGTCACAACCGCAAGGCGACCCCCTGGCTTGAGCACCATTTCAGCTGCAGCCAATCCGTCTTCGAGCTCTTCAAGTTCGCGATTGATATGAATGCGAATGGCTTGAAATGTCCGGGTTGCAGGGTCCTTCTTGTCTCCGGCCCGATAGCCGCAGGCGCGGCGCACGATGCTGGCCAGTTCCGCAGTGCGCGAAATTGGCCGCGCGGCGACAATATTGCGCGCAATGCGGCGGGACTTTGGCTCTTCACCGAACTGATAGATAACGCGGGCGATTTCTTCTTCATCAGCGTCATTGACGAAGTCGGCGGCACTTTCGCCTGACTTGTCCATCCTCATGTCGAGGGGGCCGTCCGCCTGGAACGAGAAGCCCCGGTCGGCCTGATCAAGCTGCATGGAGGACACACCGATGTCGAGCGTCACACCATCAACAGGCTCGCCCACGTGCTCGGCCATGCGCGAGTAGCGGTCGGCAACCAGAGTCAGGTTGGGGGATTTGTCCTTGAGACCCGCTTCTATGGCATCCGGATCGCGATCAAATGCAATGACCTTGGCTCCAGTCGCCAGAATGGCCCGCGCATAGCCGCCGGCACCATAAGTGCCATCGACATGGCATTCGCCAGCCTTGGGCTGAAGTCCGGCCATCACCTCATCAAGCAGGACAGGCACATGGGGTGCAGCGGCAGGGTTCATGCTGCACCTCGACTGTTCAGAAGATAGGCAACGACTTCCTTGAGTTCTTCGTCGATCCCGGGCGTTTCGATCAGGAGGCGGGGATTCCAGATTTCGAACGTATCGCCGGTACCGATAAAGAAAGCGAGATCGCCAATCCGGGCACGATCACGCAGCATCGCAGGCATGATGAATCGCCCGCTCGCATCGAAGGGAACATCTTCGACAAGGCCAAAGGCGCGCCGGTTCGGGTTGTGCCGACTGTAATCCCGGCCTGCATCGGCCTCCCGATCCTCGGTGCGACTGAGCCGCGCATGCAGCAGCGCAGACCATCCGTGATCATAGCCGATCAGGCATGGATCGGATTCATGCTTTGCGATGATGAGATTGCGGCCATCGCCGTTGGCCTCGACCGCCTGACGAAGACCTGCAGGGATCGCAACGCGGCCTTTCGCGTCGACCGCGTTCAGCGCACTTCCCCTGAACAATGTCCGTCCGGTCACAACCAATCCCGCCCCAGTATACCGCGGGCAAACGCTTCCTGGCTTCGGAAGCCGTGTGAAAACGGCTCCGAATCAAGTTTCGAATCCAGGACAACCCCGCCCTTTGATCTTGCAGGGTTAACAGTGGCGAGTTGGGGATACAACGGGTTTTTACGGGTAAAATGGGGATTTCATGCGAAAACTGCCCTGAAACTCCGTCCCGACGATCATCTGTTCTTGTTCTGTTTTACAAACTCCCCATCATCCTCATCCTTCCGACGCGGCGACTCGACGGACCAGCGCCAGGATTGCGGACTCATTTTGCGCTCCACTTGATTGCCAGAGCCGCTGATCCAGAATGTCGGCATCGGCGACCAGCAAGGCCTTGCCCTTGCCAATGCTGCAATCCGCAATGAGCCCATTGGCTTCAATCCTGCAACCAGGGTTGCGGGTACGCCACTCGCCAGCCCAGGCAACCGCAACGGAAAATGTCCCGATCGCAACCTGCCTGACCGGGCCTGCGTCTGTCATTGCTGGGGACACGAGATCCAGCGCCCAATGCGCAAGCAAGGGATCCAGAAGGCCAATGGGCGGGGCACGACGCGGATCGCCGAGAGGAAGATCGACGGGCCAGACAAGCTCCGGATCGGTGAAGATCAATACGGTTCCCCCATCGCGCACCCAGCCATCAAGGGCGACCAGTTCATCGCCGCCAAGGCCGCGAGGCTGGGCAAGGATCAGCGTGGATCGTCCCAATTGCGCCTGATCCAGCCGGGCGAGAGGAACCACGCGGTACTGACCCTCGAGTGCCTTGATCACGGCGCTGCGCTGATCAGGCCCATTGAGGATGTCCGACACATCGGCGCTGGCCGGAAACAGCGGCAGTGCCGTCATCACGGCAAGCTGCTTGCCCGTCGGGATGGCCGCCCCCTTTTGGCACGCGGCCGGAAGAGTGGCCAACGCAAGGCCTGCCAGCGCGGCAAGGGCGCGTCCGGCGAGACTATTTCTCAAGCGGCTGTGCTGAATTTTCTGCTGGGGCCCCAGGTGCAACTCCAAGATCGGCCAATGGCTCATCCTTTGAGGCATCTTCGCTCTCGACGCTGGGCGGCATCACATTGCCGACGGCCTGCTCATCAACCGTACGCAACACGGCTGTAGCCAGCATGACGATCAGCAGG
>CAYSCC010000309.1:0-2866 GCA_964429375.1 uncultured Chakrabartia sp. | reverse complement strand
AAGCCGAGCATCAGCCCGCCCATCCGCGCGGCGGCAAAATGGGTAACATTGAAGCCGTTCCAGCCGTTGCGGACCAGCTTGTATTTGGCCGCCAGCGCAAGGGCTGCGCCATGCGCACCTTCATAACGCAGCGCGCCGCCACCAAGGATCAGTGCCGGTCGCTCGGCCTTCTTCAGCGCATCAGCAACGTCTTTGGGCAATTTGCCCAGCAGCTTGAGGGAGGTGCCAAGCCATTCAGCCTTGTAGGTAAGGTCGGTTTCCGGCCCGATGGCATAGACCTTTGCGCCACTCCGGCGGACAGCCTTCTGGACGCGGGTGTTGATGAGTGGTGCCTCGCGCCGAAGATCGCTGCCAACCAGAAGGATCACATCGGCGGTTTCAAGATTGGCAATGCCGGTATTGAACGCAACCGCCGCAAGCGACGAGACGTCATAGGCAAGTCCGGTCTGGCGACCTTCAAACATTGTGCCACCAAGCCGTTTGACCAGCTCGCGAGCGGCGAACATCGTTTCGCAATCCACTTGATCCCCGGCGATCGCGGCAACCGATTTTCCGGCGTTTTTAAGAGCGCTGGCGACAGCCTTGAAGGCGTCTTCCCAACTTGCTTCGACCAGCTTGCCGCCCTTGCGGACGAACGGCTTGTCCAGCCTGCGATGCATGAGCCCGTCAACGGCGTGGCGGGTCTTGTCATGCGCCCATTCCTCGTTGACGTCTTCATTGATCCGCGGAAGCGCGCGCAACACCTGCCGTCCCCGACTGTCGAGCCGGATGTTCGTGCCGACCGCATCCATCACGTCAATCGAGGGAGTTTTCTTCAATTCCCATGGCCGCGCCTCAAAGGCGTAGGGCTTGGATGTCAGCGCACCCACCGGGCAGAGATCAACGACATTGCCCGAAAGCTCGCTCGTCACCGCCTTTTCCAGATAAGACGTGATCTGCATATTTTCGCCGCGATAGACGGCACCGATTTCCTCGATCCCCGCCACTTCTTCCGCAAAGCGGATGCAGCGCGTGCACTGGATGCAGCGGGTCATCACTGTCTTGACGATCGGGCCCATATATTTCTCGGTCACGGCGCGCTTGTTCTCTGCGTAACGCGACGCGCCACGGCCATAGGCGACCGACTGATCCTGCAAGTCGCACTCACCGCCCTGATCGCAGATCGGGCAATCGAGCGGGTGATTGATGAGGAGGAACTCCATCACCCCCTCGCGCGCCTTCTTGACCATCGGGCTATCGGTGCGGATCACCTGGCCCTCACTCGCGGGGAGCGCGCACGACGCCTGCGGCTTGGGCGGACCCGGTGCAACCTCGACCAGACACATCCGGCAATTGCCTGCGATGGACAGCCGTTCGTGATAGCAGAAGCGCGGGATTTCCTTGCCCGCCAGCTCGCACGCCTGAAGCACAGTCGCGCCCTGCGGGACTTCAAGTTCGATGCCGTCTACGGTGAGTTTGGGCATTAGTTGGCACCCCGACCCTGCGCTTCGATGTAAGCTCTCGCCTTCTTAACCTCTGCTTCAATTTCATCGTACATCACGACGCCGCCTTTGACGGGCTGGCCTTCGATATCATCTATCGTCATATGAGCACTAGATGGCGTAACTTTCGAAAACGCGAAGCGTGGAATGCAGCAGCCAAAACCCTTGTTTGGCACAGGGTCAAACCCGAATGTTCTGCGCCTCAATTTTTCAAGCCGGGCCATTTCACCATAAGGTAAGAGAGGCGCTTTGGCGGACACATCTGAAACGGCAAAGGCGCAAGTTGCCGACTTTCGTTCAGGCACGCCGTTGCCGTTGTCCACATCATACTCGATTTGGACATTCTGAAGACCGGGATCTAACGCATCCTTTAGCGCGTTAGCCCAGATTTTCAGGTATGACGCTTGCTCGAAACCTGAACCCGACGGAAAACTCTCGATAGCGCTAAGGTCAACTTCCGGAGCGCTCTGCACGGTGGATTCGATCTTCGCGAAGTTCGTTGGCGTCAAAGCGCTGCCCACAAGTTCGCTGGCAAACTCGTCCCTTGTGAGTGCCTTGTATTCGGCACTTTGTATGATCGGCATCAGCGTTGACGCATATTTTTCGCCTGACTCAATGACCGTCCGACATGCGGCAAAAGCCTCTTCCTCGCTTGCTTTGCATGCTGGAAGTAAGCACGCGAACACGCCCAAAAGAGTCATGCTTTTGCCGACAGCGAACGAAAGTTTCATTCCGCCGCCTCCAGCATCCCGCCATGCTCCGCGATCCGTCGCTCAAGCTCCGGCCGGAAATGGCGGATCAGGCCCTGGATCGGCCAGGCGGCCGCATCGCCCAGTGCGCAGATGGTGTGGCCTTCGACCTGCTTTGTCACATCAAACAGCATGTCGATTTCCGACACATCGGCATTGCCTTCACGCAGCCGCTCCATCACGCGCCACATCCAGCCGGTGCCTTCGCGGCAGGGCGTGCACTGGCCGCAGCTTTCATGCTTGTAGAAATAGCTGAGCCGCGAAATGGCGCGGACGATGTCGGTGGACTTGTCCATCACGATCACGGCGGCCGTGCCGAGGCCGGAACCAAGCGCCTTCAGCCCGTCAAAGTCCATCGGGGCATCCCAGATCTGGTCAGCCGGCACCAGCGGCACGGAGGACCCGCCTGGGATCACGGCCAGAAGATTGTCGCGCCCGCCCCGAATGCCGCCGCAATGCTTTTCAATCAGCTCGCTGAACGGGATGCTCATTGCCTCTTCAACGACGCAGGGCTTGTTCACATGGCCCGAAATCTGGAACAGCTTGGTGCCGGCATTGCCCGGATTGCCGAAGCTCTTGAACCATTCCGGCCCGCGACGCAGGATCGTCGGCGCAACGGAAATGCTTTCCACATTG
>CAYSCC010000308.1:0-2874 GCA_964429375.1 uncultured Chakrabartia sp. | reverse complement strand
CTCGCGCATCCGTGGCTCAATGACCAGCGGCGCACCTGGCTTCGAGGGGTCCGAAGGCGAACCGGGATCAGAAGTCGGTGGGCTCGTATCCATATAGTCGCGGACAAGCTGGTCGATGCTTGGCTCCTCATCCGGCCGAAGGAGGCGTTGCTGCGCCCTGACATAATTGTAGCGGCGTTCGGCAAGCGCGCGCGCTTCGGACTCGGACCGAAGGATGGTGGGCCGAATGAAGACCATCAGGTTGGTTTTCGAGCGCGTTTTCGAACGAGAGCGGAATAGCTGGCCAAGCCCCGGCAAGTCACCAAGCAAAGGAATTTTTTCCAGCGTCCGACGCTCATTGTCATCCAGCAAGCCTCCAAGGGCTATGATCTGGCCGTCATCTACGGTGACCATTGTCTGAATTTCGCGCTTGTTGAGGATCAGGTCCGAAAAGCTGCTCGAAACCGGCCCTGCGATCGAGCTGACTTCCTGCCGGATTGCGAGCTTGACCGTCCCTCCGTCATTGATCTGAGGCGTGACCTCCAACAGGATCCCGACATTCTGCCGCTGCACCGTGCGGAAGGCATTGTCGAAATTCTTCGACAGTGCTTCGCCGGTCGTGATGGGGATTTCCTGTCCAACCAGCAGCTTGGCTTCCTGGTTATCGAGCGTAACGATGGAGGGTGTGGAGAGAATGTTTGACTTGGTGTCGGACTGAACCGCGTTGATGATGGTGCCGAACAATCCATTGTTGCCGATGTTCGTCGCAAAACCGCCAAACCCGCCGCCTGCACCCAAAATGGAATTGACTGCCGCCTGCGCGAGCTGGTCGCTGATTCCGGTATTCGTGGTTGTCGTGGTCGTGTTGCCATTCACCGTTGTCGTGGTCGTGTTGAGCTGGCGGGCACCGATGGCCCCTGCGATCGTCAGGATGTTTGGTGCCGCATTGGAATAATTGGTCGCGGCAAAGGGGATATTGCTTCCCGGCTTTCCACCGAGCAGAAACTGGACGCCCAGTTTCTTTGCGGCATCGTCCGAGATTTCGACGATGATCGCTTCGACCAACACCTGGTCCCTGCGGGTATCCAGCTGGCGGATAACCTGGCTCAGCATCCGCTGAATGTCGGACGGAGCCGAAATGATGACTGCATTCAGGCCTTCATACCGCGCAATGACAGGCGCCGGTCGCCCCATAGCCGAGCCGGAAGCCGGCGCAGACACCGGCACTGCAGCGGCCTGCCCAGCGTTTGAAGCTCCTCCGGCAGGGGCTGCGGACACTGTACTTTGCTGCCCCACCAGCTGCTGCAGCACCGGCATAAGCTTGTCCGCATCGGCATTCTGGAGCCAGTAAACCTGAATTTCGACCCCGCTCGCCGCGCGGCGATCCAGATCTCGTGCGATGGCGCCGAAGCGCTGGACCATTTCGGCATCGCCTCTCAGGGCAATTGAATTTGAGCTATCGATCGGCACAACCGCGACGGCTGTCCGCGCTCCATCACCCGTCTGCCCCCCAGTCGCGAGCTGCTGGAGTGAGGTCGCAATCTCGCGGGCTCCCGCATTCTTCAGTGCAATGACATCAGTGGCCGCGCCTTCGCTGTCAATCTTGCCAAGGAGCCCACGGATACGACGGATATTGTCCGCATAGTCCGCCACAACAAGGCTGTTTCCGGACCGGTTGGCAGTCACCGAACCTTCGCGGCTGACCAATGGACGCAATGTTTCAACTGCCGATGTCGCTTCGATGGCCCGAAGACGGAAAACTTCTGTCACGAACTGATTGCGCGCTGCCCCCGATTCGCCGATCTTTCCAGGCTGAGCCGCTGCGGTATCCGAAGGCTGCACGCGGTATCCGCCGCCAGCCATGGGGACTGCAACAAAGCCATTGGCCCTGAGTGTGGCGAGAAAGACCTCAAAATATTCGCTCTTCGACAGCGCCCGGTCCGTGACGACAGACACCTTGCCCTGCACCCGGCTGTCGATCACGAAATTCCGGCCGGTCACCCGCGACACATCCTGGATGAACGCCCGAATGTCTGCATCCCTGAGATTGAGGACCTGTTGCGCCGGAAGAGGCACCGCCAGAACGAGGAGCAGAGGGATGAGCTTCCACTTCATTTCTTTGGCGTCCCCGACGTCAGGCTAATGGTTCGACCAGCGCGCTCGACTTGCAGCGTGACCGAACCACCCTTCAAAAGCTGGTTCGTAACCGTTTCGATGGAGTTAACGGGCTGGGCATTGATCGCCGTCACCTTGTCTCCCGGCAAAAGGCCTGCCTGCAGCAGGACATCTCCCATTCCCCCCGGGCTGATCGTTACCCCGGCAGCTTTTGCATCAGGCCCGTCTGGTTCGGCGGAATCGGGCAGCGTGGTTGGCGCCGGCGCTTCAACCTTGGCCACAGGTGCCGCGACCGACTGATCAAGGAACAGTTGCTCCGCCACACCATTACGTTCGATCGTGACGCTATCGAACGCCACCTGCTTGAGAACAGCACCCGGCACGATCTCATCGCCGATGCCGAAACTCGCTTGAACACCGTCCGGCGTTTCAATGATTGCGGAACCGCCTCCTACGGCTTCATCGACTCGCACCCCGAACAGCTTGAGCGCCAATGACGTGACCACCATGGATCCCGGTTGCGCGCCTGCACGGAAGAAAGGATCAAAACTGTCGTTCCCGCCAAGGGCAATCTGCGTCGGGCGCGCGCTGCCCAAAGGCCCGGCCGGCGTCATGATCGCCCAAGCCAGACGGGCAAGCTGGACTGCAGCCAGAATCAGAAGTGCCACCTCCAGCGCGCGATAGGCCGCACGAGGCGAAATGGAGCGTTTGAGCTCTAACATAAGGCGCGACTAATAACCTCCCACAGGCCTGACAAGCGGCCTTATGCCCGACAAATTC
>CAYSCC010000307.1:0-2876 GCA_964429375.1 uncultured Chakrabartia sp. | reverse complement strand
GTGGGGAATGATCCGTCGCTTGTCCTTGAATTGCGCGCAGCCCTGATCGACGGCGCACGCCATTATGGGGACTTGCTTGCCCGGTCCAGATGCGATGCCAATTGGACAACCGCGGCGCATCGTCTGAAGGGGCTGGCAGCCAGCTTTGGGGCCATCAACCTGATCGAGGCAGCTGATCTGGCGCTCCGTTCCGCTCCGGGAGATCCGGTCGCACTCAAGAGAATCCAGCGGGCTGTCGATATCATCGCAGGTTGAACGGGGCGGCTTTTCAAAGCAGTCCGAACCCCGTATCGCGCCACTCGAAGCCCCTCGAGGAAAGGCGCATTCTTGCCACTTGCCGGCCTGATCTTGACCGATGACGACATGCTTGCGCCTGAAGCACTGGCGCGCACGCTCATGCCGATCGCCGGCCAGACACTGATCGAATACCAGGTCCGCATTGCGCGATCCTGTGGTGCGGCACATATTGTCGTGCTGGTCGATCGTATTCCGGCCCCGCTTGAAGAGGCGTTTGAGCGATTGCGCCTCGATGGTATCGCCTTTGAAATCGCGCGCACGGCGGGGCAGGCTGCCGATTGCATCCATCCAGACGAGCAGCTTCTGGTCATCGGATCGGGTGTTGTTGCGGCTCGCAACATTGTCGAAGGTCTTGCTTCGAGACCCGGCCCTACCTTGCTCACGCTGAAGGACACTGATGCCGTCAGCCATTTTGAGCGGATAGACAATGTCGACCGCTGGGCTGGCCTGGCACTCATGAATGGACGACTTTTGCGCGATACGGCTGCCATGCTGGGTGACTGGACGTTGGGCCCGACCTTGCTGCGCGTCGCGTTGCAGGGTGGCGTGGAGCGGCTTCCTGCTGATGGACAGGGGCTGGCCATGGTGCGCTCTGAAGTGGAGGCCCATGACGTTGCAAGGGAACTTGCAGCGCGAAGCCGGTTCAGCGGTGCCGGATTCTGGCAATCCCAGGTTGTGGACCCTGTTGTCCGGCAGATCATGCCGCGATTCTTCGGGTCAGGCTTTTCGTTGGATCTGGTTCCCTTGGTCCCTGCAGTGCTGATGGCAGGCGCAATGATAGCTGGTGCTCTTGGCTGGATGGCTGCGAGTTTCGGACTCTTTCTGATTGCAGGATTCCCGATGGCGGTTGCGGGAGTGCTGAGCGATATCGCAGCCCGGCCCAACGGTGTCCTCAAATGGACTGCGGAGGCCAAAACTCCGCTTCTGCTGGCTCTTCTGTGCTTTGCAGGTTGGACGATGAACGGTCCGGGCTTCGGCTGGGGGCCATTGGTTCTGGGGTTATGGGCGGGGATTGCGCTGATCCTTCAGCCAAGGACCGTCACCAGAGAGCTGTGGCTCGCGGACGCGGATCTCATTGCCTTAGAGGTTCTCATGGGGACCCTGATCGGCCAGCCGGTGCTTGGTCTGATGGTTGCCGTCGCGCACAGCGTGCTTTCGCAATTCTGGCTTGTACGTCGTCAAAGCTGATTTAGCACCTCTTAACCATGATTGAGATAGACTGTCTGAATGGCAGTGCACGCCCTTTGCATGGCTCTCTCTTTCCCATGACAGAGAGTGAAGAGCTTATTGTCAACGGTACGGTCGATCGGCAGGGCCGATTGGTCGCAGCGGATTCGCGCCTCCTTGCATTGCAGCTTGGCGCCGGGGGCGAGGAAGGCGGGATACTGGCCATTCCGCAGATTGCAGCACTTGCGCGGCTTGCGCGGACGCTTGGGGTGCTCGTATCGCGCGGCGTTGTTGCGGCCGATGGGTCGCGTGACCTTGATCTTTGGGTTCGTGCAAAACCGGAAGGCGAAACTGTCGAACTCGAGATTGCCGGGTGGGAAGAGCTGGCGCCTCAGGCGCCCGACCCATCTCTGTATCACGCCAGGGCCATGGATTTCGCCAGCCTGGAAAGTGACGGGAATTGGGCATGTGATGAAGAACTTAGGCTCACAGAATTGGATCCAGGGCTGATTTCGCTTGCCGGATTGGGTGAGTCCGAAGTGTTCGGCCAGCCCCTGACCCGGTTCTTCAGGCTTGCAGAGGATGATGAGGGCAATTTTCCTCTGCTCGCCGCGGTTGCCCGCAGGCAGGAATTTGCCCTGCAGATGGCGGAGTTGCGAACACTGCCAAATGCCCGGCTGTGGCTTCACGGAATGGTGACAGTGTCAGGCGAGGGGCGATTCACCGGCTTCACGGGCGGATACAGGCTGATCGAACGTTCTCTGGCACCATCCAGGATGGATTTTCCGGCACGACCAGCTGTGGATGAAGGCTTTTCACAGCGCCTCGAGTCCGCGCTGCGCGTTCCGCTGGCACGGATCATTGACAATGCTGAAGCGATTGGCGGGCAGGGCGAGGGTCCGTTGCGCCATGATTATGTGGACTATGCTGGAAACATTTCCGCTGCAGGCCGGCATCTTCTTGGCCTTGTCGATGATCTTGTCGATCTGCAGATGGTCGAACAGCCCGGCTTTCACATAGAGACGGAAATCGTCGACCTTGCGGATATTGCCCGTCGCGCGGCGGGACTTCTCGGCGTGCGGGCTGCGGATCGCGGCGTGCGCATAGATCTGCCGGCACGCGATGAAACCCTTTTTGCTCATGGAGAATTCCGTCGGGTTCTTCAGATCATGGTCAATCTCATTGGGAATGCCGTGCGCTATTCGCCGCAGGATTCGAGCGTTTGGCTCCGGACCGAGCAGGAGGGCGATCTCGCTGCGATCATCGTGGCAGATCAGGGCAAGGGAATCGCCGAAGAAGACCAGACACGGATCTTTGAGAAATTCGAACGCGTCGATCCGTCCGAGCCGGGCGGAAGCGGCCTGGGACTGTTCATTTCACGCAAGTTGGCCCGGGCAATGGGCGGAGATATT
>CAYSCC010000306.1:0-2920 GCA_964429375.1 uncultured Chakrabartia sp. | reverse complement strand
TGACAGAGGATCGGACCCAAATTGCAGCAGACATTGCCAAACGGACCGGGGCAACACTTGTTCCAAGTTTCGATGATCCCTGGATCATTGAGGGGCAGGGAAGTGCGGGACTTGAGGTAAGGGAACAATTGGGCTTTGAGCCAGACCTTGTGGTGACACCCTGTGGTGGTGGGGGATTGGCTGCGGGCTTGGCCCTTGCTCTGCCGAATGCGCAGGTCGTTGTCTCGGAACCGGAAGGTTGGGATGACATGAGGCACTCGCTTGAGGCGGGAGTTATTGTTCCGGTTGGCCCGAATCCGCCTGCGACAGCCTGCGATGCTCTGCAAACGCAGAAGGTATCGGCCCTTACCTTCGACATCCTGCACGCACGCGGAGCGCAAGGAGTTGCCGTTTCCGATTTCGAAGTCGGCGCGGCAATGAGATTTTCCCGTGATGAGTGGGACCTGGTGCTGGAACCTGGAGGTGCGGCCGCATTGGCCGCTGTCCTTGCAGGTAAGGTCAAGCCTATGGGCCGGACACTTGTCATGCTGTCTGGCGGCAATGTCGAGCCGTGGGTGTTTGAGGCGCTTACCAGAGACAGGGAGCTGGCATGATTTCAACAGTGTCGTTCGACGTGCTCTTGTCTCTTTCGATGTTTGCGTTCATTGCCCTTGTTTGGGGAGGAATTGTCCTCCTCCGGCGCGGCAACGACCGAAAACGCGCGATTCTGATGCTGACGGCGGCCGTCGTCCTGCTTGGCAATATCCTTGTCTGGACATGGCCTGCCTGACCATCAACGGTCCGGCAAATGGTCCATCGTCAGGCGTATTTCGCGCAATGTGCGCACCGTTGTCGCCAGGTCTGCACTCGGAATTTCCGCCACAAGCTGCTCAAACTCGGGTGCCATGGACTTGATTTTCGCTTCCTGGGCCTCGCGACCTGCATCGGTTACAAACACCACGGCGCTGGAATCCCGGCTATTTGGCGGAGTAACAGCAACAAATCCCTTCGCCTCGAGCGATGCGATCTTGCTGATCGTGTGGGCCTCATCCTCCTGGAAGGCGTATGAAATGCCAGCTATGGTGTCCGGATCGGGATGCGTGCGGTTGAAATAGTTCAGGATGCCGAATTCTCCCGCGCTGGCGGGATCATCGCTCGTCCGCTCAATACGCGTGCGGGCGAGGTGCTCGATGATGGCGACTTCAGTAAAAAGTCCCAAAAGGGTCTCTTCCATATCCGTCATGGCACGTCCTCAGCGGATGGGAGATTGGGGATCGAGGCGCATATCGAGATATTTGTCGACTGACGCCATCAGCTCAGCCTGTTCATTTTCGAAGAAATGATTGGCATTGCGAATTTCATCGTGATGGATGGTGATGTGCTTCTGGGTGCGCAGCTTGTCGACAAGCTTCTGGACCGAACCGGGCGTTACCACCTCGTCACCTGTGCCCTGAATGATGATTCCCGACGAAGGGCAAGGTGCAAGGAACGTGAAATCGTACATGTTGGCAGGAGGGGCAATGGAGATGAACCCCTTGATCTCCGGTCTGCGCATCAACAGCTGCATGCCGATGAGCGCGCCAAAACTGTATCCGGCGATCCATGTGGATTGTGCTTCGGGATGAATCGACTGGACCCAGTCAAGCGCAGATGCCGCATCAGACAGTTCGCCGATGCCACTGTCAAAACTGCCCTGGGATTTGCCGACACCCCTGAAATTGAAGCGCAACGTGGCAAACCCGCGCCGCACGAAGGTCTGGTACAGGGCCTGCACAATCCGGTTGTTCATGGTCCCGCCACCTTGCGGGTGGGGGTGCAGGATCATGGCAACCGGCGCGCGGGGGCGGGGACCAGGGTTGAAACGTCCTTCAAGACGGCCTTCAGGGCCGGGGAAAATCACTTCTGGCATGGATCACTCGCAGACTTTGTTCGAACCGAGCACAGAACGGGCTGTGCGAACGTGATGGCGCCTATATAGGAAGGCGCGACCATTTCGCAATCATTCGGAACACGGCAATTGAACGAACGTCTCTATCTCGATCATGCAGCAACGACTCCGGTGCTTCCCGCTGCCCGTCAGGCAATGCAGGACGGTCTGGACCTGTGGGCCAATCCTTCATCGCCACACGCCGAAGGGCGCGCGGCGCGGGCAGCCCTGGAAGGCGCGCGTGAGCGGATCAAGGCAGCGCTGGAGTGGGAATATGACCTGATCTTTACCAGTGGTGCCAGCGAAGCGCTTTCGATTGCTTTGGGCCGGTGTGTCGCCGATGCATTCATTGTGTCGGCTGTCGAGCATGAAGCCGTGCATCGCGTGGTTCCGGAAGCCTATTTTCTGCCAGTCGGTGGGGATGGGCTCGTGGCGCGAGATGCGCTTTTTGGTCGGCTGGCTGCGCTTGCCGCACGGCAGCCACTTGTTGCCATTCAGCATGCCAACAACGAAACCGGCGTGATTCAGCCATTGGATGAGCTTGGGCCAATTGTGCGGCAGGCCGGGGGTATCCTGCTTGCCGATTGCGCGCAGACCGCCGGAAAACTGCAGTTGCCAGATGCCGATATCATTGCCGTGTCTGCTCACAAACTGGGTGGGCCACCGGGCATCGGGGCGCTCCTGATCCGCGACCTTGGTCTGATTGCTCCGTCTGGGGGGCAGGAGAAGGGATATCGGGCAGGAACAGAGAACCTGCCGTCTGCGATGGGTTTTGCGGCGGCCTGTGAGGCCAGCCGTTCATGGATTGCGAGAGCCGCAGACCTGCGCTCCCATCTTGACGGGGCCATCGAAGCGGCAGGGGGGCAAGTGGTTTCGAAGGCAGCGCCCCGAATTGCCACCATCGGGAGTTACCGCATGCCCGGTAAGGCGGCTTCGGCGCAGCTGATCCAGTTTGACATGGCCGGCATTGCCGTATCGGCGACGCCGTTCTTGACCGCGTCGAAAAACGGGCGA
>CAYSCC010000305.1:0-2924 GCA_964429375.1 uncultured Chakrabartia sp. | reverse complement strand
GAAGATCGTGGTGCTGCCATCATTGACATCAACATGGGCTGCCCGGTGAAGAAGGTTGTGAATGGCGATGCCGGATCCGCCCTCATGCGCGACCTGCCGTTGGCTGCCGCAATCATAGGAGCAACAGTCAAGGCCGTGAAAGTGCCTGTCACGGTCAAGATGCGCATGGGCTGGGATCATCATAGCCTCAATGCTCCGGAACTTGCGCATATTGCAGAAGATTTGGGCGCACAACTCGTGACGGTTCATGGCCGTACTCGATGCCAGATGTATCGCGATACGGCCGATTGGGCCTTTGTACGCAAGGTCAAAGAGGCCGTTTCAATCCCCGTCATTGTCAATGGCGATATCTGTTCCATCGCTGATGCGCATGCGGCGATCGAACAGTCTGATGCGGACGGCGTGATGATCGGCCGTGGCGCGTATGGAAAGCCCTGGCTGCTGTCGCAGATCATGGCTGCGCTAGCAGGGCATGCGGTTCCAAATGATCCTTCAATCGAGCAACAATATCACCTGATTTCAGAACATTATAGGGCAATGCTCGAACACTATGGTGAGCAGACTGGCGTCAACATGGCGCGAAAACATATCGGTTGGTATACCAAGGGGTTGCCCGGATCAGCGGAATTTCGCAACCGGATCAACCAGATTCCGGATTCCCGCACAGTTGTTCAGGAACTCGAGCGTTTCTACACGCCGTGGCTTTGCCGCGCTGCGGCCTGACATGAAAGCCAGACCCGACGCATCGGATGTTCTCGTTGCTCTCCAGACGGCAATTCTTGTCATTGATCCCGATGGATGCATTGCAAACGTCAATGCAGCGGGCGAGGCCGTCCTCAATATCAGCGCTACTCATCTCGTTGGGCAAAAATTGTCTGACATCCTCAATGTACCGCCGGGCTTTGATTCAGCGGCGATCGGGCCCTTTGCGGCCTATGAGGTAGACCTGATGACAACACGCGGAACGAGTTTTCGCGCCGATTTTGTGGCCGCACCTTTTGCCGATTGGCCGGGCTGGCGGCTTGTTTCCATCCATGCGGCTGCAGCCGCCTACCGGATGGGTAACCGGTTGGATCGTGTGGGCGGCACACGCAGCGCGATAGGCGTTGCGGCCATGCTGGCCCATGAAATCAAGAACCCATTGTCTGGTATTCGGGGGGCTGCACAGCTGCTGGAAAGCCACGCCAGCGCAGACGATGCGAAAATGACCCGGCTGATCCGGAGTGAAGTTGATCGGATTGCGGCGCTTCTCGACCAAATGGAGGGGTTTACAGATACCAGGCCCAGGACTCCGGAGCCCGACAATATCCATGAAATCATCGACCATGTGCGGCAGCTTGCACAAAGCGGTTTTGGTTCGTCGCTGAGGATTGTTGACAGCTATGATCCATCACTGCCGCCAGTGCTTGTTCATCGGGATTCACTGGTTCAGATCCTGCTCAACTTGCTGAAGAATGCGGCCGAGACAGCGTCTGAGGGTGAAACACGTACAGTGCGGATCAAGACAGCCTATCGACAGGGTGTTTCGCTTGCCGTGGACGCCGGGAAGCGGCGAAGATCGCTTCCAATCGAGCTTTGCGTCATTGACGACGGCCCGGGCGCGCCGCCGGAATTGGCAGACGATATGTTCGACCCATTTGTTTCCACAAAGAAGTCCGGGCGAGGACTCGGCCTTGCGATTGCAGACAAGCTGGCCCGAGACATGGGGGGCATCATCCAATATTCTCGTGAAGGAGACCCCGAGATGACCGTGTTTCGCCTTCTGCTCCAGCGAGCTGAAAGTCAGAACCGATGAAATCCGGTCACATCCTTCTCGTGGATGATGATCAAGCCATCCGCACCGTGGTTTCAGAGGCGCTGCGCCGTGAAGGCCATGTCGTCGTCGCGGCGGGAAGCGTTGCCGAACAAACAGCGCAACTGGAGAGTTTTGCGCCGGATATCCTGATTACCGATGTCGTGCTTCCGGATGGCAATGGCCTCGACAATGTTCCGGAATTGCTTGCGCGGTGGCCTGACTTGCCGATCATCGTCCTGTCTGCCCAGAATACGCTTTCGACCGCAGTTCGTGCGACGGAGCAGGGGGCCTTTGAGTATTTGCCCAAGCCCTTTGACCTGGATGAGCTTTGCCGGGCCGTAAGGGACGGCTTGCGTCGGAAACAGGCGAACGCAGCATCGGCCTATCCAGCTGATGACAATGGCGGTTTACCCCTGATCGGACGGTCTCCTGCCATGCAGGATGTCTATCGGACGATTGCGCGAGTCGTCCAGAACGACCTTTCGGTCCTGATCCTGGGAGAATCAGGCACTGGCAAGGAACTCGTTGCACGCGCCATTCACGATTTGGGACCTCGGAAATCGAAGCCGTTCGTGGCCGTCAACATGGCCGCGATTCCACGTGAGCTCATTGAAGCAGAACTCTTTGGACATGAACGTGGCGCCTTCACGGGTGCCCAGGCTCGCATGGCGGGACGTTTTGAACAAGCGGCTGGCGGCAGCCTGTTTCTGGATGAGATTGGCGATATGCCCATGGATGCACAGACTCGGCTGTTGCGCGTCCTGCAATCCGGGGAATTTACGTCCGTCGGGGGAACCCGGGCGATCAAGGCCGATGTCCGAATCATCGCAGCAACTCACAAGAATCTTCCCGAACTGATTGCAGAAGGCTCATTTCGTGAAGATCTCTATTATCGGCTCAACGTCATTCCGATCACCTTGCCGCCGCTTCGGCAGCGTGGCGAAGATATTGCACTGCTCGCACGCCATTTTCTTGGCACCGCTGCGCGCGAAGGACTCCCGCGCAAGCGTCTGGATGAGAGCGGCAGTGCACGGCTGCTGGCCTATGATTGGCCGGGCAACGTGCGCGAGCTCGAAAACCTGATGCGGCGACTGGCCGTGCTTTCGCGCCATGATGTCATTTCGGCGAG
>CAYSCC010000304.1:0-2934 GCA_964429375.1 uncultured Chakrabartia sp. | reverse complement strand
GCGTAGCCGTTGACGATGATACGCCACACTGCGCCAGCAGAGGCGACACCCAGTGATAGCCAGAACCATGCACAGTTGGCGCTGTCGCTGGCGAACGGGCCCTTGACGCCGGTTGCCCAGACAATCAGTGCGCCACCTGCAATCAGCAAGTACATATAAGTGCCGCGGATAACGAAGAGCCCTTTGCCGCTTCGACCCAGTTCGTCCTGATACATATGAAGATATGCCCTGATATTTCCCAGCGGTGCCCCTACGCGGTTTTTTTGCGCGCGCCTACCGTCAAGTTCGCATGCCGATCAAAATTGGGCGAATTTGCCCCAAGGACTTACCCTCCACCGTTACGGCAGGGCACTGCCACCTTTCGGGGCTAGTCCAAGCGTGTCGAGGCCAGCCGCAATCGCTGAACGGACCTCTTCAACCAGAAGGTCGAGCGGCATGCTGCTGTCAAATTCTATGATTGGCGCCCCTCCATAGCGCAGCAATGGGGCAGCCGCGACTTTTTGGCGAAGCGAGTCATACCTATGGTCGGGTTTGCGGGCGAAGGCTGTCTCCACGTCCACGTTAAGTCGAATGACAAGACTGGGGCGAAAACTGGCCATCCATTGGTACTGGCGAAATTCACGTCGTGCGAGCCACCGCGTGAAGCGGCCAGTCGGACGAGCGGCAGCAAGCCCTGGCCCATCAAAAAAACCGAGAACATCTGTCTGCGGATATCGATCGGTCACGATAATCTTTCCTGCCATCCGCTGCCGAAGCACCTGCCGGAAGCGCCGCACGCGGAGCTGGGAGAATGCATAGATCACGAGTGCCGTGAATGGATCAGGGATCCGCGCGCTCTTGTCGCGTGCCTGATTTGCACGCCCCTGAATTCCCTTCCCCAATCGCGAACCAATCAGGGGGATTCGCCTTATGGCCCGGCCAATGTGGCCGGATTTGAGACCAAGATGGGCCGTTTCGGCCTGGCCATAGGTTCGAACAAGGCCGATCACTGCAGCCGCGATCGTGGACTTGCCCGAGCCATCTGCGCCGACAATTGCGATGAGGGGAGCCAATTCAGTCATGGCAGCACAACACTGCTGCCGAACGCAAACAACACGCCATACGCACACACAAACTCTCTACTCGCCTGCATCCTGTCAGGCCCCTGGTCAGTCGGTTGACTTCTAGGCAGAATCGTGGCGGGATTCCGAAAGTTTTCGATTAGAAATCCGTACGTTACGATATTTTCCGGATGTTCGCGATCTGCGCATCCGAAGCTCGCCCGCTCCGTGTATTAGTTTGCCTTTTTCGCGCTTTGCCAATCCCGGTCGCCGCAAAAGGCAACGGGAGATCAGGCCATGGTCGACGCATTTGCAGCGACACAGGATGCAGAGTCCGCCTTCATTACGACCACCGGCACGGCGGGACCCGGCAGCCACGCCCTTTTTGCCGAGATCCTGCAAAACGACCGGATTGATCTCAGCGCACGCGTTCCGGAAGACTATTGTCTCGACATTACATCGCGCCAACTGGATCAATGCTTCCAGGCCTCTTCCTGGCTATGGCAGGACATGCTCGATTTGCCTTCGCTGGCAGATATCACGTCTTCGCTTGCCCGAAACGGAGCAATCAGTGCCGCAGAGCAACTTCGGTTCAAGCATGAACGGGCGCGGTTCAAGCATCTCCGCTTCGCGTTTGCGGTGTTCGGCTCACGGCATCGTTACCCGATGGGCATTGACGCAGTGACAAGTGTCATGGGCAACCTCCAGGATGCATTCAAGAACGGGATTCGACCCGCGATACGGCGAAATGCCGTGTTGCTGAACGTCTTGCTCAGGCCACTGCCGATGGCACTGGTTACCAGAGAGATCCGGCGCTTTGAGGCTGCCTCTCCAGAGTCGCTGCGCCGCTACATGACCAGACAAGCGGACGCGATCCATGCGTTCCTTCGGCATGAGCAGGTTACTGCCATCGCCTTTCATGACACCCGAAAGATGGTCAGCCGGACTCGAGCCTTTTTCGTTACGATGCAGACCCTTTTTGAGGTTCCGGATGTTGCCGGGATGGCGGATTTTGTGGCGTGCATCAACGGACTGATGGGCAACCATCACGATGGGCTCATGTCTGCGTCGCTGCACGGCACATTGGACTATCATCGGGATCGCTTCGAGTTGCAGCCCGCCATCAGGGAACGCTTGCAAATGCTGGCATCGGCATTGCATTAGGGGTCACCCCGACGCTGCAATGCCAAACCGGATCGGGGCGTCGCAGGCAACAGGCAGTCCGATCGCACCATGAACGCCGACACGAGTGACAGCCGCCCCAAATGGACAGCCATTGTTCTGGCCGGCCAGCGCCCTGGCCCGGACCGACTTGCTGCGCATTTTGGGGAAACGTGGAAAGCGCTTGTCACCATTGATGGTGAACCGATGCTGACCCGGGTCGTCAGGACGCTGACTGCCACGCCCGCTGTCGCGCGGACGATCGTTCTTGCTCAGGACCCCAATGCCCTGCAACAGGCGGCCAGCGACGGCGGCACCGTGGATTTCTGCCCGAGCAGCGCTGGCATCTCGCAGAGTATCCTGCGTGTTGCGGGCGGCGAAAAGGCGCCCTGGCCCGTGCTTGTAACCACAGCAGACCATCCGCTTTTGACACCCTCGATTGTCAGTGCCTTTCTCGAACAGGCAGGGCATGGCGATGTTTCGATTGGCATGGTCGAGCGGCAAGTCATGCACGCTGCCTATCCCGAAAACCGGCGAACCTGGTTGAAATTCTCTGACGGCCACTGGTCGGGTGCCAACCTGTTTGCATTGAATTCCGAAGCGGCCCGCGGGGCATTGAACCTGTGGTCGCAAGCAGAGCAGGACCGCAAAAAGGCCTGGAAACTGTTCCTTCATTTCGGCCCTTGGCTGGCCCTGCGTGCCGTGACCCGGACGATCGGCCTGGCCGATGCCC
>CAYSCC010000303.1:0-2935 GCA_964429375.1 uncultured Chakrabartia sp. | reverse complement strand
GTCGGACCGAACAAGGCAGAAAAACCAGTCGGCCATGTTGGCATAGCAGGTCCAGATCTTCTGGCCGTTTACGACCCAATTGTCGCCGCAAACTTCGCCATAGGTTTGCAGCGAGACAAGGTCCGACCCCGATCCCGGCTCAGAATAGCCCTGGCACCATCTGATTTCCCCCCGCGCGATCTGGGGGAGATAGTGTGTCTTCTGTTCCTCGGTGCCGAACTTGAGCAGCGCAGGCCCGAGCATCCAGATACCAAATGACATGAGCGGCACGCGGCAGCCGAGCTTTGCCATTTCGCCCCGGAGTATTTTGGTCTCTTCGGGCGAAAGGCCGCCACCCCCATAGGCTTTTGGCCAATCAGGGACAGTCCATCCTTTTGCGGCCATGACATCCAGCCACTGTTTTTGAGCCGGACTCTTGAACTTGAAATTCCGGCCACCCCAACATGCATCGTCATCGTCGCGCATAGGCTCGCGCATCTCTGCTGGGCAGTTCGCTTCCAGCCAGGCCCGTGTTTCGCTGCGGAATGCTTCCAGATCACTCATCGGACAAACCTCCTACCTATGCCGATTCTCTATGGCTGCGCCTTCACTTTACGCAAGCGTCAATTGGACAGGTCGCCTTGCCGTAGCGGCATAATGCTGTGCGTTGACCAGACAGCGCCACTGCCTAAGGTTGAGTCGCAAAACAGACGGAGAGTGGGATGAGATTCGCTGGCAAGACTGCCGTGGTAACAGGTGCTGCTTCGGGCATGGGAAGGGCTACGGCGATCAAGCTCGCCGGTGAAGGGGCGACTGTCATTGCAGCAGATATTGATGAAGCAGGCGGCGCTGAACTGGCTGCGCTGTCCAATGGCAAGATATTCTTCAAGAAGACCGATGTTTGCGATGTATCGCAGATCAGGGAGCTGATGGAATTTGCCGCGGAAAAAACTGGCGGCATCGACATTGTGTTCAACAATGCCGGTGCTGGCGGGGCCCGTGAGAAGATCGACGAAATTGATGCGGATGGCTGGGACAATACGATGAACCTGCTTCTGCGCTCGGTGGCTATGGGTATTCGCTATGCCGTACCACACATGATCGGTCGTGAAGGCGCTTCCATCATCAATACCGCCAGCGTGGCAGGTCTGTCTGCCGGCATGTCACCAACGGCCTATGCGGTCGCGAAGGCAGGCGTCATTCACCTGACGAAGGTTGCTGCGGCGGATCTCGCGCGACACAATATCAGGGTCAATGCGATCTGCCCCGGCTTCATCAAGACCAACATCTTTGCGTCCGCCCTCGAAGTTCCAAAGGAACAGCGTGAGGTTGCAAATACGATGATTGCCGAGGTCGCTGCCCATGCCCAACCCGTCAAGGGCGGAGGCGAGCCGGACGATATCGCCAATACCGTGTTGTTCCTGGCCGGTCCGGAGTCGCGATTCATGACGGGCACCTATATGCTTGTCGATGGCGGTCTCCTGACAGGACCTCGGCATTCATGGGATGAGAACGCGCCCGGCATGTTCTCTTCGCTGGAGGCGTTTGTCGCGAACGCCCCGTGAGTTCTGTCCCTCCCGCAGAACGGTTGCCATTTCGCATCAAGATCGGCCATGGGATTGGCTCGGCGGCTTATGGCGTCAAGGACAACGGCTTCAGCACGTTGTTGCTGCTGTTTTACAATCAGGTGATGGGGCTCGACCCGGGTCTGGTTGGCCTGGTCCTGCTGGTTGCTCTGCTGCTGGACGCAATCGTAGATCCCTTTGTCGGCCATTTTGTCGACAAGACATACACACGTTGGGGAAAACGCCATCCCTGGATGTATGCCGCAATTGTACCCATGGCCCTTTTTTGGACCTTGTTGTGGTTTCCGCCGTCGTCGCTGGGGGCTGGGCTTTATCTCTATCTTCTCTCCATTGCATTCCTGATGCGGGCGTCCGTATCTTGTTATGAAGTGCCAGCACTCACAGTCGTTCCTGCACTTTCGGCTGACTATGACGAGCGCACATCCATTACGCGGTGGAGGTTTCTCTCGGCGTGGGGCGGCGGCCTGCTTATGCTGATCCTTGCCTTTGCCGTGTTCCTGGTTCCCGAACCGGGCTTTCCTGTCGGTCAGCTCAATATCAACGGATATCACAAGTACGGAATCGCCGGCGCTGCGGTCATTCTGGCGGCAACGCTTGTTTCAACTCTCACCACCCACAAGAGACTGGCTCGGCTGCCAGCGACCAGGCCTGTTCGGCTACCGGCATGGCAAACGCTCAGCAGGATCGGCAAAAGCCTGTCCAACAAGGCCTATCTGATCATTCTGGGCAGCACCCTTTTGACTTACACAAATACAGGCGTGGCCTTTTCTTCGGCCGCCTACATGCTGACCTTCTTGTGGGAAATGCCTCAATCAGGTTTTCTTGCCTATTCCGCGACACTCTTTGCCGGGGTGGTTGGTGCCTTTCTGATTGTCGGCTTCGTTCAGTCAAGGATCGAAAAGCAAGTCGGGGCTGCGGTCTTCGGAGGGATTTCCGTCTTCTTTGCAGCTCTTCCCTATGGATTGCGGCTGATCGGGATGTTTCCGGAGAATGGGAGCCCTTCCCTGATTCCCATGTTGTTCCTGATCATCACCGTCGCAAATGCGTGCTCAGTGGCCAGCATGATGCTTGGTCAATCAATGGCCGCAGACGTTGTCGAGGCAGCCCAGGAGACATCCGGCGAACGCACTGAAGGGCTGTTTTTCGCAGGACTGTTTTTTGTCCAGAAATTTGCAACAGGTGCCGGAATTTTCCTGACCGGGCTCATTCTCAGCCTTGCTGAATTCCCCAAGAACGCCGCGCCCGGGCAAGTCGCCCTTCCGGTTCTCGACCAGCTTATGGTGCTGCAAATCGTGGTTCTGGTGACTCTGGGCGGCTCGGCAACCTATTTGATTGCGAAATTCCCGATCCGGCGCGCCGACCATGAAGCA
>CAYSCC010000302.1:0-2938 GCA_964429375.1 uncultured Chakrabartia sp. | reverse complement strand
GCCGCCGGAAATCTGCCGCGCGCGCTGTGCAGCGACCAGGACCAGGTCAAAACGGTTGGAAACCTTGTCAACGCAATCTTCTACTGACACGCGCGCCATTGGGCAGCACCCTTTACAATCTGAATGTTTGGAATCTGGCGCCTCCCTAGATCGGGAGCGGCGTGAAGTCAAAGAAAAGTGGCAAGGCCTTGCCTTGCGCAGGCCGAAGCGTGCAAAACAGAAACATGGGATCCATTCCGCAATTCAGGCAAATTGACGCGGAAGTCGATGGACACAAGCTGACGCTGGCCATTTCCGGGCATGACAGGTTGGCCCTGCTGCTGGACACGATCGAGACGGCCCAAGACAGTTTGCGACTGTTCTTCTATATCTTTGGCAATGACGCCACGGCCGCGCGTGTCAGGGCGGCCTTGATCAATGCGCGGCAGAGGGGCGTTCGGGTTTGGCTTATTGTGGACGGGTTCGGCAGTGCAGCCTGGACTGATGAGGTGTTCAAGCCCCTGACGGAGGCTGGGGTCCATTTTTCTCGCTTCAATCCGCGGTGGGGGCGCCGTTACCTGTTACGAAACCATCAGAAGATTGTTGTGGCCGATGACGAACGGGCCCTCATCGGTGGCAGCAATGTGCTCGACCAGTATTTCGCGGATGATCCGGGTGGCGCCAGTTGGCATGACCTCCTGCTGAGGGTTGAAGGGCCCGCATCGAAAAGACTCGCGCGTTACTTTGACAGTTTGCGACGATGGACATTGTCGCCCCGGCCGACCTTGCGCATGCTGCTCCACATGCTGTCTCGCCGAAGCGACAAGAGCGGCCCAGTTCGATGGTTGTTCAACGGCCCGTTCAGCCGGCTGAGTCCCCTGACCCGCAGCCTGCGACAGGATATCGGGACTGTGGAAAGACTGGACATGATACAAGCCTATTTTGCCCCGAACTGGGGGATGCTGCGAAGGCTTGCCAATGTCGAACGGCGGGGAGGCGACATGCGGCTGATTTCAGCAGCACGAACCGACAATGTCGCTACAGTCTCTGCTGCGCGCCACTGCTATCGCCGGTTGCTGCGCAATCGCATCCGCATTTTCGAATATTTGCCGCAGATGCTCCACATGAAGCTGATTGTGGCGGACAATGCCGTCTATGTGGGATCGGCGAATTTCGACATGCGCAGCCTCTATATCAATGGCGAAGTCATGCTCCGGATCGAAGACGAGGGGTTTGCAGGCCAAATGCGCGCGCTTGTTGATGCCCATGTTCCGTATTGCGACGAAATCAGCAGAGAGAAACATCGTGCCAGATCCAACTGGCTCACCCGCATGCGATGGCTGCTCGCCTATTTTGTTGTCTCAACCGTGGACTTCACCGTTACGCGCACCATCAGCCTCAGAAGGCGCTAGTCAGTCTTTCCACGCCCAGAACAGGCAGCAGGGCGGAATGTTCCAATACTCTATGCCCTGCTCAATTCGGTTGAAATAGGGAGCAATGAACTCGCGAACCTTGGCGCGAAACTGATAGACAAGAAAGGCGCCACCTGGACGGAGAATGCGCGCAGTTGCCGCAGCAATTGCCGGGCCTACCCCCGCTGGCAAGGTAGAGAATGGCAGACCGGAGAGAACATAGTCCGCATGCTCAAATCCACTGTCGTGGACAATCTGTTCAACATCGGCAGCAGAGCCAAGGATAGGGCGAAAGCGGCTGTCTGCAATCGTGGAAGAGAGATAGGCAACGAAATCGGGATTGGTGTCGATAGCCACATAGGTCGCGTCTGGCGAAAGTCGTTTGAGGATGTGCGGAGCAAACGTCCCGACGCCAGGCCCATATTCAACGAAGAGCTGCGTTGAAGCCCAATTCACCCTGCTGAGCATGTGTGCAATCAGCGTCTCTGTCGACGGGATGACCGATCCGACCATCACGGGATGTTTGACGAAGCCTTTGAAAAATATGACCCAGGGACCGAGCCACCGGCGCACGCGCATTTTTGAGGCCAATCCGGCAGAAGGGGCGGTCATGAATATCCCGGAACGATTAACGGTTCTCCGCGTTCGCAAATGGTTGTGCACTTGGCAAGCCGCAAATGGCTTCCGCTAACCGACTATCCTCCCTAACGAAACAATGGTGAAGACGAATCAGGCCAACATTGGACGCGATTTTGCGCTCCTGTTCATGGTGATGCTCATCACCGGGGCAGGCAATACCGCATTGCAATCCGTGCTTCCGGCAATTGGACGATCCCTAAATGTTCCCGATAGTGTGATTGCAACGGTTTTCTCCGTTTCTGCATTGGTCTGGGTTTTCGCTGCACCATATTGGGCCCGCCGGTCGGATCGACATGGTCGGCGAGCGATGGTGATCTTGGGAATTTCGGGCTTTACATTTTCCATCACGCTCGTCGCGTTCATCCTGCTGGCTGGCCTGCTCGGCTGGATCAGCCCGATTGCGACAATGATATCAGTGATCACGGCCCGCGTCATATACGGCCTTTTCGGTTCCGCAGCGCCTCCGGCGGCGCAGGCTATCGTCGCAATCCGCACGAGCCGCGAGGAGAGGGTCAAGGCGCTCACCATGCTGGGCTCAGCCTTTGGACTGGGTACAATTCTTGGGCCGGCAATTGCGCCTTATCTCGTTTTGCCGGTCGTGGGCCTCGCGGGTCCGGCGATGGTATTTGCAGTGTTCGGGCTTGTTACAGCAATCGCTGCAACGCGCTGGTTGCCCCCGGATTCGGATGAGCCGGACTGGAGCGATGCGCGCGGCGCCAATGTGTCCTATCCGTCGCTGGGCGGCGCGCCGACGGGTGCGAGCGTGACCGGAGCCACCGCTGAGCGCGTCGATGCTGAACTCAGGCTTCGGGATCACCGGATTTGGCCCTGGATGCTGGCAGGGCTCATCATGGGGCATGCGCAAGCCATGACGGGCGCTGCCATGGGATTTCTCGTGATTGACAGGC
>CAYSCC010000301.1:0-2942 GCA_964429375.1 uncultured Chakrabartia sp. | reverse complement strand
TGGCAAGAACCGTGCTTTGTCGCGCAAATTACTCAAATCGTTCAACCTCCAGGTCGAAAAAGTCCCGCGAATAATAGATGCTAGGGTCGACAATTGTCGGCCCTGGTTCAAGCGGTGAATCCTCCCGCAGCTTCGGGGGGACATTGTGCGTGTCCATGTCCAGAAGTTCGTCATAGGTCAGTCCCTTGGACCGGTTTGTCCCCGTCAGAGTTTCTACCATGGTGCCTCCTGTTTATCCTTGCATGTGAGGGTGATGCAGATGGCCGCAGCTTGCTTCTGGCAGTGCCGCTTGTGTTTCCTTGCCAAAATGGTCCCACATTTCATGCAACTGTCTCTCGTGGATCGACCGTCACTCTGCAGCCATGGCCAACTGGAACCTTGATCGAGATCAAACGACCCATGCTCAAGAATGCTAGGGCCGCAGGTCTGGATTGCCCGGTCACAGGCTCGGCGCACCGGGAAAAGCGAACCGGGTGCATTGTGGCGCACCTAGCAAATCAGCGATTGGACACCTTGGCCCGTTCCGTTATTGAGCCTGCCCATGACATTGCCATCTCCGCTGTTCGATCGCCTGCGGCTTCCGGTCATAGGCTCTCCTCTCTTCATTGCATCCGGTCCGGAACTGGTGATTGCCCAGTGCAAGGCGGGCATCATTGGGTCCTTCCCGGCGCTCAATGCCCGGCCGCAAGCCCAGCTTGATGAATGGCTGCATCAGATCACCGAAGAGCTGGCCGCGCATAATCGGGCCAATCCTGACCGACCAGCCGCACCCTATGCCGTCAACCAGATTGTCCACAAGTCGAACGATCGGCTCGACGCGGACGTTGCGACCTGTGCGAAGTGGCAGGTCCCAATCACGATCACGTCGCTGGGCGCGCGCGAAGACCTCAACAAGGCCGTCCATAGCTGGGGCGGAATTGCCTTTCACGACGTGATCGATGACCGGTTTGCCCGCAAGGCAATCGAGAAGGGTGCAGACGGGCTTATCCCGGTCGCAGCAGGCGCCGGCGGCCACGCCGGGCGACTGTCACCGTTCGCATTTGTCTCCGAACTGCGCGAATGGTTTGACGGGCCGATTGCACTTTCCGGGGCCATCGCGACCGGACGTTCGATCCTTGCGGCCCTCGCAGTGGGTGCTGACC
Organism: uncultured Chakrabartia sp.; assembly: GCA_964429375.1. GTDB lineage: Bacteria > Pseudomonadota > Alphaproteobacteria > Sphingomonadales > Sphingomonadaceae > Aquisediminimonas. The sequence goes on along the minus strand of CAYSCC010000301.1, from coordinate 1,800 downwards.
TTGCCTATATCGGGTCGCCGTGGATCGCGACCAGAGAAGCCAATGCCGATCCCAACTACAAACAGGGTATCGTCGAAGGCAGGGCTGCAGACATCGTCTATTCGAACCTGTTTACCGGAGTGCACGGAAATTATCTGCGCGGATCCATTGAACGCGCAGGGCTTGATCCGGACAATCTGCCCGAAGGCGATCTGAAAACCATGAACTTCGGCTCTGGCGGCAACATGAAGGCCAAGGCCTGGAAGGATATCTGGGGTTCCGGCCAGGGCATTGGCGCCGTCACCGCCGTTGAAAGCGTTGCCGACCGCGTTGACAGGCTTGAGGCCGAATTCAACGCTGCCAAGGCTGAGCTTGCCGCAAAACTCCGTTAGGGCTTGGTCGCGAGGGTATCCGCAAGCAGCGTGTTCGCACGGGGGCCTTCCCAGTTCATGCTCCCGATCACACGCCACACCTCCTTGCCTGCGGCATCATAAAGGATGGTCGTCGGAAGCATGCCTGTATTGTAGGCAAAGCCCAGGTCGCTCTTCGCGTCGAGATAGGGCCGGAGACTGGGCAATGACCGTTTCGACCACCAGGCGTCAACGAGCGAGCGGCTGCTGTCCTGGCTGATGACCAGGACTTGAAGTTTGCCCGCTTCCCGAGCCGCAACGCGATCAAGAGTGGGCATTTCTGCAACACAAGGGCCGCACCAGGTTGCCCAGAGGTTGACCAGAAGCGGCTTGCCCCTGAAATCGGAAAGTCTGGCCGGTTCGCCTTTTGGGCCTTCGAACACGACGTCTGGCATCGCCTCTCCCCGGTGTGACATGTCCACCGTGCCAGCCTGTTCGGGCCCGTCAGGGATCGCGGATTGCACAGTCTGATTGCCCTCGGCTTGCGGTGTCGAAGCAGATTGCCTATCGCACCCGGCCAGAAGAAGGGCACAACTCCCGAGGAGGCCGAAGATTTCCAGTCGCAAGGACAGCTCCAATTCAATGTGGGGCGGGCGCTTCGCAGAAGGCCCGGCGGCGGTGATGCGCGAGATAAATGCCTCCATCCCGTTCGACAAGCGGCTTTGGCAGCAGGACATTGCAGCGTCAAAGGCTCATGCTGCCATGCTGGGCGCAACCGGCATCCTTTCGGCTGCCGATGCGAAGGCCATTTGTGAGGGCCTTGATGCAGTCGCCGCCGATTATGCGCGGGAGGGCGTGCCGGAAGACCTGGCGCTCGAAGACATTCACATGGTGACCGAAACCCGGCTGGCCGAAAAGATCGGGCCTGTCGCAGGCCGGCTGCACACAGCCAGATCCCGCAACGATCAGGTCGCCACGGATTTCAAGCTGTGGGTGCGCGACGCGATGGATGCCGTGTCGTTGGGACTGCGTGGATTGCGCGCCGTCATCATTGCCCGCGCGGAAGACCATGCAGAATCAGTCATGCCCGGGTTCACGCATCTCCAAAGTGCCCAGCCAGTGACGCTGGGCCACCACTTGATGGCCTGGCATGAAATGATCCGTCGGGACGCCTCTCGCTTCACAGACGCGCGGGCACGTCTGAACCAGTGTCCGCTTGGCAGCGCAGCACTTGCGGGGACCGGGTTCCCGATTGACCGCGCACAGACGGCCACCGCCCTTGGTTTCGACGGACCGACCTCAAATTCGCTGGATAGCGTCTCGGACCGTGATTTCGCGCTCGATTATCTCATGGCGGCAAGCCAATGCGCACTTCACCTTTCGAGGATGGCAGAGGAAATTGTCATCTGGGCCAGCCAGCCCTTCGGATTCGTGACCCTGCCCGACGCCTGGTCGACCGGCAGTTCCATCA
>CAYSCC010000300.1:0-2946 GCA_964429375.1 uncultured Chakrabartia sp. | reverse complement strand
CCGCATTGCGCTGCTTGTGCCGTTGACAGGGGCCAATGCCGGGGTTGGGGAATCCATTGCCAATGCCGCGAACATGGCAGTGCTTGATACCGGCGGGCAGAACATCCGGGTGACGACCTATGACACCGCAACCGGGGCCGCTGCTGCTGCACAAAAGGCGATCGCCGACGGAAACAAGCTGATCCTCGGGCCCTTGCTCGCGGATGATGTGAAAGCCGTGGCCCCTGTGGGGCGGGCTGCGAGAGTGCCCCTGATCAGCTTTTCGAACGATACATCTGTTGCCGGCAACGGCAGCTATATCATGGGCTTTGTGCCGACCCAGTCTGTGGAAAGGGTCGTGTTTTATGCCCGGTCGAGAGGGCTGGTGACCTTTGCCGGGCTTGTGCCCAATGGGACCTATGGGCAGCGCGCGTCGCAAGCCATGATCCGGGCCGTGGAAGCCAGTGGCGGCAGGCTGGTCGCGATGCAGAATTTTGACCGGTCGGCAGGGTCAATCAGTGCGGCCGTCACAAAACTCGCGCTCAATGGGCAGTATGACGCGATCCTGATTGCTGATTCGGGCCGTGTCGCGCTCCAGATTGTTCCGGCGATCCGCCGGAGCGGCGGGGCCACTGCAAAGGTTCTCGGCACGGAACTCTGGAATACGGAAGGGACTCTGGCCGGCAGCCCGGCAATGCATGGTGCCTGGTTCGCAAGTGTTTCTGACACTTTTTACAACCAGCTTGCCTCCAAATATCGTGCGCGGTTCGGCAAGGCGCCCTACAGGCTGGCCAGCCTTGGCTATGACGCTGTCCTGCTTGCCAACAAGATTGCGGGTGGCTGGCGGGTGGGAACGCCGTTCCCGATTGCGCAGCTGGTTGATGATGGCGGGTTTTCGGGGATTGACGGTGCATTCCGTTTTGGCAGGGATGGCATTGCGGAGCGTATGCTTGAAGTGCAGCAGATCAATGCGACTGGCTTTGCAGTGATTGCCCCGGCGCCACGCAGCTTTTCCAAGTAACCCGCCCGATCACACCCTTCAGACTCTGGCTGCAAGGCTTGGCTTGACTCAATCCGGCGAAACGTGTTTCTAGAACATAATAGGAACATTATGCCTGATTCGACTGCCCCGCTTGCGCGGCTGAAGCGCCGTCTCGAACGTCTGGAGCGCCCGCGCGCCGCGTCGGGCCTTTTCGCTTTGGGCCACGAAGCCATTGATGCCAGGCTTGGGGGCGGGCTGGCGCGTGGGGCACTGCACGAGCTTTGCGCAGCGGAAGTCGAAGACCATCCCGCTGCCAGTGGCTTTGCGCTCATGCTGGCGATGCGTGCCTGCGAGGCCAGACCGATTCTCTGGCTCCGGGAAGACAGGGGGCAACGCCAGCATGGCCGGATTTATGGCCCGGGACTTGTGGAACTTGGCATCGCCCCCGACCAGATCATTCTCGTCACTGCTCCCGATACGCTTTCCGCCCTTCGGGCCGGAGCCGATATTCTGGGGTGCGCAGGCATCGGCGCGGTTGTCATCGAGCCTTGGGGAGAGGCCAGGGCACTCGACCTGACGGCAAGCAGGCGGCTGGTTCTGGCTGCGGAGAAATCCGGAGTGGCAGCGTTCATCTTGCGGGACAGGGCAGCTTCCTTTGCCAGTGCAGCAGCCACGCGCTGGACAGTTGCATCGGCCTTGTCCGTGGCTCTGCCCGGCAATGCTCCGGGCCAGGTTGCGCTGTCGGTTGAGCTGGTCCGCCATCGCGGCGGCGTTTCGCCTTTCGGCCTTGTCATGGAGTGGGATCGTGAGGAGCATATTTTCCGGGAGCCGGCGCTATCTCGCGCTTTTCTTCCCTCTGCTCAGCGCCGACCGATGGCAGCGTGAAACGCGCAAGGCAGCAGCCGTTCCACAGGTTTTTGTCGAAAAACGGCGCGGGGCAATGCGGCTGGCAGCGCTTGATGCACATGCGCTTTCGCTGGGACTCTTGCCGGGCATGGCACTGGCCGACGCGCGAGCGCGCGTACCCGATCTTGCTGCAAACCACCATGATCCAGCCGCAGATGCAGCATTGCTCGACCGCATCGCCGACGATTGCGATTGCTATACCCCGATGGTCGCGCTCGACCCGCCGGACGGACTGATCCTCGATATCACCGGGTGCGAGCATATCTGGCGTGGCGAAGAGGCTCTAGCGGCCGATCTCATCACCCGGCTCGGGCGTGCAGGGTTCAGCGTGCGGCATGCGCTGGCCGAAACGCCAGACAGGGCCCGGGCGCTGGCGCGGCACGGCGATGCACCGTCCATCCGCGCGCTTGATCTGGATGAAGACCAGACAACAGCGCTTCGCCGCGCCGGGCTTGAAACGATTGCGGATCTCGCTGCGCGCCCGCGCAGTCCCCTTGCTGCCCGGTTCGGCATGGACATGACGGCACGGCTGGCCCGGATTCTGGGAGAGGATGATATCCGCATCACGCCGCGCCGGGTGCAACCTGCGCTCTTCTTCATACACCGATTTCCCGAACCAGCCGGGATGACTGCCCATGTACTGGAAGCGCTCGAGACGCTGGCAGGAGAGGCGCAGGCGGCCTTGCGTGAACGCGGGAAAGGCGGGCGAAGTTTTGTGGCCAGCCTGTTCCGAAGCGATGGCGATGTCCGGCGGCTTCCGGTTGAAACCAGCCTGCCGACGCGCGACCCGAGTCTGCTCATGCGGTTGTTCCGCGAACGGATCGAGGCTCTGGCCGATCCGCTGGATCCCGGCTTTGGCTATGATGCAGTGCGGCTCGACATCCTTGTCACCGAGCCGCTGGGGCCAGTGCAAACCGGGCTTGAGCCCGAAGGAGCGGGACGCGCCGAAGTGACGGGTCTGGTCGATCGACTCTCGACCCGGCTCGGACGGGACCGGGTACAGCGCCTGGCTGGCCGGGACACGCATATTCCCGAACAGGCCAGCTGCGACGTCTGCGTGATCGACTTCGACGCAACGT
>CAYSCC010000299.1:0-2948 GCA_964429375.1 uncultured Chakrabartia sp. | reverse complement strand
ACGAAGAATGCCGAACAGGCACAAGACACCGTTCAGTTTCTGACCGATCAGTCTGCCAATCTCGAAACCCAAATCTCGACGCTTGAGTCGGAAATTTCGGGCATCAAGGCGCGCAATGGCTCCGCACTATCCAGTCCCGGAATGGCAATGTTCGGAGGCGGGGGAAACTACGATGCTCAGATAGCTGCGCTTCGTCGCGAAAACACCTCGCTAAACTCCCAGCGGGACCTGACCAAGACCGCAGCCAACCGTGATCCGGTTGTCGCTGCCGCAGAACAGCAGCTGGCATCAGCCCGTGCCGTTTATGCGGAATCGCATCCCGATGTGGTCATTGCAAAACAGCGCCTGGCGGAAGCAAAGGAACTGGCAACAAAGAACGTCGGTAACATACCGCTAGACCCAATCACGTCGCAGATTGAGTTCAACAATTCCCAGATTGCTGCCCTTCAAGCTGCGAAGGCCCGCGATGGCGCCCAGATGTCCGCCATGCTGAACGCCCAAGCGCGCGGCCCTCTTATCCAGCAGCAGGTCGCCCAGCTTCAGCAAAAGCTGGATGGCCTGAATACGCAGTATCAGCAGGTTTCCGCAAAGCTGATGACGGCACAATCCAATGCCAAGATGGAAAATGAACAAAAGGGCGAACGGTTGACAGTCGTCGATCCACCGGTAGTTCCAGATCAACCTGACTGGCCAAATCGACCGCTTTTCGTCGCTGGCGGCGCGCTGGCGGGGCTGGCTTTGGGCCTGTTACTGATGATCGGGGTTGAACTGGTCCTTCGGCCAATCCGCGGCCTTGATACGGTCAAGGCGATTACCGGCGCTGCGCCTCTTGCGGCGATCCCCACGATCGAGTCTAAGCTGGATAAGTCCGCGCCATGGTATGCACGGCTTTGGCCGTTCAAACGTGACGACGATCTCGCGCTGGAAGGTTGAACGTCAATTCGTGCAAGCAAGTTCGTTTCAGGGGGTTTCTCAAGTGTCAGTTGAACCAAACCGGACGCCCGGTTCAGTGTCCTCACTTTCCATTCCAAGCGGCGCGCAGCTTGCGACGATTGACGTCGAACCGGCATCGCTCGAGGGGCGCGACATTGTCGGCTTCAATTCTCGCGATATCCGGTCCCGGCCATTCAACCTGCTGCGGACCCAGGTCCTGAAAGCGATGCGGGAGAAAAACTGGCGGCTGTTGGGCGTGACATCCGCTACCCCGGAAGCAGGAAAGTCGTTCCTTTCGGCCAACCTTGCGGTCGCAATGGCTCAGCTGCCAGATGTACGTGTCTGCCTCTTTGATCTGGACCTGCGACGCGGTTCGCTTGCGGAAAAATTCGAAATTGCTGGCGAGCAAGGCCTGACCCAGTTTCTCGACGGGACGATTGACGACCTAAGCAATGTGGGCCGCTATCTCTCAAATCTGCGTCTCAGCCTGTATCCCTGTTATTCGTCTCGCATCAATTCTGCCGAATTACTGGCAGGTGACCGCTTCGCCAGCCTGGTTTCCGCCATGCGCGCGCTCCCTGAAGATGTGATCGTCATCTGTGACCTTCCACCAGCGTTCGCCAATGATGATGCGATGACGATCATCCAGAACCTTGATGCCTACATCTTCGTCATCGAGGAAGGCATGACCACGAAGACGGAACTTCGTGATGCCATGAACCTACTGGCACCGGCACCGTGTCTGGGTACGGTCCTCAACCGGTTCAGCGCCAGTCCGCTCGACGCTTATGGCGCCTATGGCAAGTACGACCACTATTACGGTCAGTAGTCAGCTGGCACGTTAACCACCTTTGTTACACGTTTTGTTCCAATCGGGGACGAACGAGCGAACAGACGGCCGCATTACAGATTTACAGCCCCGGAGTGAGGGGACTACAGAATGCAACTTGAGTCGTGCAGTTGTCGCCTCGCGCGAAACGGTTGTCATTGCTGACAACAGCGTTCCGTCGCAACTTGGCGCATTTGGGTGCATATTTGGACTTTACAGGCAGATGAGGGCCTCTTGCTGAGACAACACGGATCATTTGCAATGCCACGGCACGAACGGTCGCGCGTCGCGCGATGGCCCGTCCTTGCGTCGCTCTTGAGTCTCGCATCATGCTTTGCTCTCTCTGGCACTGCGGGCCCAGTGCGGCTGTCCACGTCCCCGCTCACATCTGCCAGTTTGGAACTTCCCTTGGGCTCTCTGCCAGCTGGGGCTGAGCCGGCGGTTTTGACCTTTCAGCCGGTCGATGCGGAACGGGCATTCGAAATGAATGCGGCGGTCCCGAACGATTCTGGGCCTATCCTTCCGGCGTCTCCCTTCCGCGCAAACTTCAGTATCGACAATGTGGGCGCACGCATGACTGCGCTCGAATGTCTGGCGTCGGCCGTCTATTATGAAGCAGGGTCAGAAGCGAGCGTGGGCCAGCGGGCCGTTGCCCAGGTCGTCCTCAACCGGGTACGGCACCCGGCATATCCCCATTCGGTTTGCGGAGTTGTCTTCCAGGGATCGGAACGGGCAACGGGTTGTCAGTTTACTTTCACCTGCGATGGCTCACTAGCCAGACCGCGCAACGCCGTCGGCTGGAATCGCGCCTTGGGCGTCGCCGCAGCGGCCTTGGCGGGTTATGTGGAACGCTCAGTGGGCACAGCCACACACTACCATACCGTCTGGGTCTTCCCATATTGGCAGTCGAGCCTGACAAAGATCACGACTGTAGGCGCCCACATCTTCTATCGCTGGTCGGGAAGCTGGGGAACACCAGCTGCGTTTACTGCCTCCTATTCAGGACTGGAACTGTTGCCGACCAAGCTGGCGATGGCTGGCACGCCGTCCGAAGACCTGCAAATGCTTGCAGTCGGAGACGGGCCCGATGGAGTCAGCCTGGAAGCATACCAGCCGCCGCAACCCATCTATGGCCCCAAGACTGCGCAGATCGAAGGCCCTCAGCGCGTACCTTTGGCCGCTGATG
>CAYSCC010000298.1:0-2957 GCA_964429375.1 uncultured Chakrabartia sp. | reverse complement strand
GGCTGACCAGTGATGCGGCCGCCAACTTCAGGGCGGAGCACGCCGTTTTCCTTCTTTCGCGCTAGCCGCGCAGCGCCGCCCCAAGCTTTGCCGCGGCTGCAACCACTGCGTCACTGATTGCCGTGAGGTCGGGTTCGGCAAAGCTCCGGTCCTGCGGTTGCAGCGTCACTTCGAGCGCAAGCGACACCATGCCATCGGGCACGCCTTGACCGACGAAACGGTCAAACAGGCGCACGGCAGCGATGCTGGCCTTGTCCGCACCCCTGACAGCCCGGACCAGCGTGTCTGACGGCAGGTCTTCCGGGATAAGGAAGGCAAAGTCCCGTGTGACGGCCTGCAGGGCCGGTGGCGTGTAATCACTGCGCATGAAGGCGTTGCCGTCCTTGGGCGCACGCCGGGCGGGAATCGCGTCGAGAAAGACTTCGGCGACCATGACTGGCCCATCAAGATCGAAGGCGCGCGCGGTTTCCGGGTGCAAGGCGCCAAAACTGGCCAGAATGGTCTTTGGCCCCAGCCGAAGCGTGCCCGATTGGCCGGGATGGTAGTGCTCTCCGGCATCGCCCATCACCTGCAGATTGCCGACCTGCGCTCCCGCTGCCTCGAGCAGAGCCAGCGCTTCGGCCTTTGCGTCGAACGCATCAAATCGGCTGGCCTTGCCGCCTGCCCAGCTTCGGGCTGTCTTTTCACCCGTGAGAACCAGCCCGACGGTGGGCCGCTCTTCATCCGGCAGGTAGCGTCGGCCGATCTCGAAAAGCCGGACACCTGTCGCGCCGCGGTTCATGTTGCGCTGCGCCGCCGACAGAAGGCCCGGCAGCATGGACGGTCGCATGACCTTCATGTCCTCGCTGATCGGGTTGTCGAGGCTCCAGCTGCCGCCGCCAAAAGCCGATGCTTCCCGTTCCGAAAGGAATGACCAGGTCACAGCTTCGTTCAGTCCGCGCGATGCGGCTGTCCGCCGCACTTTCCTTTCGACCTTCTGCGCAGGCGTGGCCGTTGGTTTTGCCACGCCGTCTGCACGGGGAAGCGCAGTCGAAGGCACAGTGTCCAGGCCAACCATGCGCACGACTTCTTCCACAAGGTCCGCAGCACCGTCGATGTCGCGCCGCCACGTCGGCACGGATACCTCCCAGTTTTCCAGAACGCCGAAACCAAGCGATTCGAGAATCTGCTTCTGCCGTTCCGGGGGCACGGCAATTCCGCCCAGACGCAGGCAATGATCCGGGTCATAGGCAATCGTGCGAGCGTCCGCGGGCGGGAGTCCGGCTCGTGTCACGCCCGATGGGGTTCCGCCACAATGTTGAGTCACCAGCCAGGTCGCAATTTCGATGCCGTCATCCAGAAAGGCCGGATCGACTCCGCGCTCGAACCGCTGACGTGCATCGCTCGTCAGCCCGAGCGCCTGCCCGGTCCGGGCGATATGCTCAGGCGTGAAATAGGCGCATTCGATGATGACATCGGTCGTCTCGTTGCTGACCCCGGATTCTTCACCGCCCATGATGCCGCCGATATCATGCACCTGTGCATCGTCCGCGATCACCGTCATCGCGTCCGTCAGGGTGTAGGTCTTGCCGTTGAGCGCAACGACCTGTTCGCCCGGCTGTGCGCGCCGCGCCGCAAGCCCGCCGTTCAGCTTCGCCTTGTCATAAACGTGGAGTGGCCTGCCGAGATCCAGCATCACGAAATTGGTGATGTCGACCAGTACTGAAATCGGCTTCTGGCCTGCGGCCTTGAGATGGCGGATCATCCAGTCGGGTGACGCGCCATTCTTCACGCCGCGAACCTCGATTCCGTAAAAGGCCGGACAGCCTTCGGGATCGTCCGTGCGCACATCTGGTCCGGGGCCGTCGCCCGCCACGCTTTGCCCGGGCATGCGGTAGACAGCAGCGAGCGGCTTCAGGGTCCCCAGACCAGCCGCCGCCAGATCTCTGGCGATCCCCCGCACGCCCATGCAGTCCTGCCGGTTGGGCGTGATGGCGACATCAAGCACGGGATCATTTAGGTTGGCATAGTCGCTGAAGGCCGTGCCGACCGGCGCATCGGCGGGCAGTTCGATGATGCCATCGTGATCATCGCCCAATTCGAGCTCACGACTGGAACACATCATGCCGTTCGATTCGACGCCCCGGATCGCGGCTTTTCTGAGTGTCATGCCATTTGCAGGCACCACCGCGCCTTCGAGGCCAAATACGCCCACAAGCCCAGCCCGCGCGTTCGGTGCACCGCACACGACCTGAACCGGCCCTTGGCCGGCATCGACAGTCAGTACCTGCAACTTGTCTGCCTGCGGGTGGGGGGCTGCCGTCAGGACTTTCGCCACGGAAAACCCGCGCAGTCGCTCCGCCGGGTTGTCGATGGCTTCCACCTCGAGACCGATCCGGTTGCAGGCGTCAGCCACGTCCTGAATCGTCGCGGCCGTGTCCAGATGCTCCTTGAGCCAGCTCAGCGAGAATTTCATGCGCCGACTCCCCCGCTCAACGTGGGAACATCCAGCGCGGAAAAACCGTAATGCCTGAGCCAGCGCAGATCGCCATCAAAAAAGGCGCGCAGGTCGTCCATTCCGTATTTGAGCATCGCCAGCCGGTCGACGCCGGTGCCAAAGGCAAACCCCTGGTAAATGTCTGGATCAAGACCGCAATTTGCGATCACGCGCGGGTGGACCATCCCTGAACCGAGAACCTCCATCCACTTTTCGCTACCGCCGATCACGCGCTTGCCGTTCACTTCGGAATAGCCGACGTCAACTTCCACAGACGGCTCGGTGAAGGGGAAATAGCTCGGCCGGAGACGCAGCACCACATCGTCGCGTTCGAAAAAGCCCTTGAGGAATGTCTCGAGCGTCCATTTGAGATGGCCAAGGTGGATGCCCTTGTCGATGACCAGTCCTTCGATCTGGTGGAACATCGGCGTGTGTGTGGCATCCGAATCCGACCGGTAGACACGGCCAGGCGCAATGATGC
>CAYSCC010000297.1:0-2962 GCA_964429375.1 uncultured Chakrabartia sp. | reverse complement strand
CTGCATGCCCGTATCTGGGGTGGTCGATCCGCACGAGGAGATCTCCTCCGCGCCTGAATGCGGCCACTTGTTCGGAAGAAAACGGAAAATGAAGGAAGTGGACACTTGAAGTCTTGCCATCGGCGGTGGTGCGATCAAGGTCTTCTTCAGCAACCGCCATCACCCGGTCACCGTTGATGCTGATGGAGACATGGGTCTCCACTCCGCCAAGTTCCGCCAGAAACGCACGACGCTTTGCTTCGTCCGATATTCCGAACAACAGCGTTGCCGTCAATTCGGATCCCTGCGGAACCATCGGGCCATAGGCCGCCAGTTCGTCCGGAACCTGTTCTGGCCCGCCCTTTTCAATCCACAGCATTTCCTGGACCTGGTACCACATCGTATCCCAGTTCTCGAACAGCAAAGTCGCATGCGGGCCAATGGCCACGCGCCTGTTCTTCTTGCGCTCGGAAAGCGCCTTGCGGTGCGCGACGCGGATTTTGGCCCACTCAGCCAGCGGGAGGATATCGGCTTCTGTCAGGGTTCGATGTTCGCGGGGCATGTTACAATCCATATGCCTTGGCCATCACCTCGATCGGGTGGCCGATCCGATCAGGGGTCGTCTCTGAGTCTATTGCTTTGAGGACCTGTTTCAGATGCGGGCCTGCAAGGGGGCATTCCGACACCACATAGTCTGGCTTCATTTTGTCGATCGCTCTCGCCGCCGGCTTGCCGACCTTGATGGCGGTGTCAAAATTCTCCTTGAAAATGCCCCACTTCCCGCCGTGTCCGGAGCAGCGCTCAACCACCTGAGGCCGGGCTTCCGGAATGAGCTTGAGCATCTCGACTGCCTTTGGCCCCATATTCTGTGCACGGGCATGGCAAGCAAAATGCACGGCGATTGCCGAAGGCATTGCATCGATGGCGACCAGGCCATGGCGCTTGGCAAGATCTACAACATATTCCGACAGGTCAAATGTGGCCGCAGCCAGCGCCTTCACTGCGTCATTTTCAGGCAGCAGAAGCGGCCATTCAAACTTGAGCATCAGGGCACAGCTTGTCGTCAGCGGAACAATATCATACCCCTGTTCGATCAGCGGCGCAAAAAAGGCTGCTACGGCTTCAGCGCCGCTTGCCACAGCGCCAAGATCGCCATTTTCAAATTTTGGCATTCCGCAGCATTGTGGGTGTTCCACCCGGCAATCGACGCCATTGTGGGCTAGCAATTTCAAGGCCGCTTCTCCAACGGTCTGATCATTGAATTCGCCATAGCAGGATGCGTAGAGCACGGCCTTGCGGCCAAAGGCTGGCGCCTGCGGGTTGGGTGAGCGCGTCAGCGCGCCGGCCCGCTTTGTGAGCGCAACCGATGCAAACTCCGGCAGATGTGCACGTTTGTCGATCCCCGAAACCGCCTGGATCAAGGGTCGGGCCAGACTGCCTTCTCGCGTCGCGATATTTGCAAACTCGGACGCAATGGAGCCCAGTTTTCCGTTCGCATCCGTCTCTGCAAGCCGCCGGTCCATGAAGCCGGTTTCGCCCTTGCGATTCTCAATCGCGCGCGCGCGGAGCATGAGATGGGGAAAGTCGAGATTGAACTCGTGAGGGGGAACATAGGGACATTTTGTCATGAAACACATGTCGCACAAGGTGCAGGCATCGATGACAGGTTTGAAGTCTACGGAGTCCAGATGTTCGACATCTTCATGCGGGCTCTCGTCGATCAGGTCGAACAGTTTGGGAAAACTGTCGCAGAGGTTGAAGCACCGCCTGCACCCATGACAGATGTCAAAAACCCGGCGAAGCTCCGCATCAAGTTCGGCTTCGTCGTAAAAAGACTCTTCCCGCCAGGGGATCGGGTGACGCGTGGGGGCGTCTAGGCTGCCTTCGCGCATGTCTGGTCCTCAATTGATCGAAAAAACCAAACGGCCGGAACCACGATCCCGTGGCCCCGGCCGGATACGGCCCCGTTTTGGGGGAGGGGATGGGGCCGTTAGGCGATGGACTCCAGCGTCTTCTGGAACTTGCCCGCATGGCTCTTTTCAGCCTTGGCGAGCGTTTCGAACCAGTCAGCGATCTCGTCAAACCCCTCTTCGCGGGCATCCTTCACCATGCCCGGGTACATATCGGTATATTCATGGGTTTCACCGGCGATTGACGCCTTGAGGTTCGCCACAGTGTCGCCAATCGGTTCGCCGGTTGCAGGGTCACCCACTTCTTCCAGGAATTCGAGGTGGCCATGAGCATGGCCCGTTTCGCCTTCCGCGGTGGAGCGGAATACGGCTGCCACATCATTATACCCTTCGATATCGGCCTTCTGGGCGAAATACAGGTAGCGGCGGTTCGCCTGGCTTTCGCCTGCAAATGCAGCTTTCAGATTGGCTTCGGTTTTCGTGCCGGCAAGACCCATTTTGCTCTCCATGGTTGAGGTGATGATCGTCACCTCTAGCGCAGGCAGGTGGAATTGCGGAATCGATTTTTTGAAAGTTCGTGATCGACGGAAACGATCAGGAGCACACATGCGCCCCTATCGCTTGAGAGACTGGCTTAACCCGCCGCTTCGGCGAGGACCGTCAGCCCCTTGTCATTCACTTCCGCGAATCCGCCCGTAACCTTGAGCATTTCGGGCTGGGCGCCGGGGCTTGCATAGATGGCAAGATCCGCATCACTGCGGATCGTTGACATCGCCGCCATATGGCCTTCGAGCACGCCAAAATCACCCTCGGTGCCCGGAACGACGACGATATAGACGTCTTCGGAGCGAACGAGGCGTTCTGGCGTGACGAGTTCGAAGTGGAGGGCCATCTTGGCTTACGCCGCTTCCGCTGCCAGCTTGGCAGCCTTTTCAACCGCTTCTTCGATGCCGCCAACCATGTAGAAGGCCGCTTCAGGGAGATGGTCATACTCACCATCAACCACAGCCTTGAATGAGCGGACCGTGTCTTCGATCTGCACGAACTTGCCCGGAATGTTGGTGAACACTTCG
>CAYSCC010000296.1:0-2966 GCA_964429375.1 uncultured Chakrabartia sp. | reverse complement strand
GAACAATGACCATCAATTGCGCACCGGCCGAAATGCGCTGCCCCAGCTGTGCGTTGCGGTTGGTCACAATGCCGCTGATCGGGGCGCGTATGACGGTTCGCTCGAGATTGAGACGCGCCAAGTCAAGCCTTGCCCTTGCAGCAACCACATCCGGGGCGGTGCCCTCTGTAAAGCCGGAAGTCAGGGCTTGGGCCGATTCAAGATCGCCAGATGCCGAAGATTTCATGGCCCCCGCCGTCGCGACTTCTGCCTGCGCCTGAGCTAGCCTTGCTTGAGCAGCCTGCAATGCAGCTCGGCTTTGGGTCACTTCCTCGGCAGACACGGCCCCGCTCTCTGCGAGGTTCTGGCGGCGTTCATGCGCATCTCGTGCTTTGGCAAAGTCAGCCTGTGCCATGGACAACCGAGCCCGGGCCTGTTCGACCTCCGCCGCCCGTGCTGTCACCCTTGATGAGGTGGAAACATCACCGGCGCGTGCCTGCCGGAATCGCTGGCGGGCCTGCACCAGCATTGCTTCTGCATTGGCGAGCTCGATCCGGGCATCTGCGTCATCGATGACAACAAGGATATCCCCCTTCCTGACCATCTTCGTATTGCCCGCTCGGATCTCCTTCACGGCGCCGGAAACAAGTGGGGTTACGACCGCAGAATCCGCGCCGACATAGGCGTTGTCTGTGTGAACCCGGCCGGCCTGGGTGATGAAGTACCAGAGGGACCAGACAGCACCGACACCAAGGAGCGCCAGGGCAAAAAGCCGGAGATATTTCTGACGTTTTTCCTTGGCAGAAGGACTGGCTTCGCTGCCTTGAGTCTCTTGCTCGGCATTGACCATATCAGTCATTGGTCTGACTGCTCCTTTCCGTTGGATAAGCAATGAAGCCGCCACCCAGCGCACGGACCAGTGCAATATCGAGAAGAAAGCTGCGGGCTTCGAGTTCCGCGACAAGCTGTTGACTGGCGATTGCGTCATCTTCGGCCGAAAGGGCCTGGAGCACGCTCGCAATGCCTTCAGTTTGACGCATACGCATCATTCGTGCCGCTTCGGTTGCGGCCTTTGCGGCGGTGCGTGCCTTTTCAAGTCGACTTGTCAGCGCACGCCGTGACTCCAACGTGTCACCGACTTCGTGCAGCGCAGCCAAAAGCGTCTGGTCGTATCGCGCCACAGCTTCGTCATAGTCAGCTTCCGACAGTCTGTAGTTGCTCTTGAGGCGCTGCCCGTCGAAGAGGGGCAGGCTGACCGCAGGCCCAAAGCGGGCGAACTCCGAATCCGACTTCAGCAGCTCGCTCAGTCCGAAAGACTGCAGCCCGACTACGGCAGCAAGGTTGATATCGGGAAAAAATGCTCTTCGCGCGGATTTCATGCGTTGGGCCGCAGCCTCAGCGCGCAACCTGGCTGAAACAATGTCGGGTCGGCGCCCCAGAAGGCGGGCAGACAGGTTTGAAGGGACCTCCGTCGTGGAATTGAGGTCCGGCCTTGGACTGGGCATGCCGCTCGCTCGCTCTGGTCCGGCACCGATCAACGCTGCCAGCCGATTGCGTTCCAGTGCAATTGCTTCCGTCAATGCTGCGAGTGTCTGTTCTGCGGCGGCCCGACGGCCAATCGCAAATTCCAGATCCGCGCGATTGTCGATGCCAGCGCGGACCCGCTCGGTCGTCAGTCGTTCGATTCCCGCCAGAGCGTCCACCGAGCGCGCAGACAGTGCTCGACTGGTCGTCAACTGCGACAGATTGCCCCAGCTGATCGCGATTCCGCTGGCGATCAGGAGCTTCGCCTGAGCGGCATCCACGCGAGCGGCTTCGGCCTCACCCCGCGCTGCGGCCAATGCCGCCCGGCTTTTGCCCCACAGATCGAGGTTGAGCCCGATGGAGGAAGAAATTTCGCCCGTAGAGATAATGCCTTTGGGTACGAATTGGGCAGGAATGCCCAGATTGTAACTCTGCTTGTTCCCACCAATTGTCCCATCCAGCGTCACAGAGGGCTGCAATGCTCCGCCGGCACCCAAGACTGCGGCATCCGCGGCCCGAATGCGTGCCATGGCCATGGCAAGGTCTGGCGAATTCCTGAGCCCTTCGTCGACAAGCGCGTCGAGGCCTGGGTCACCATAGGATGTCCACCAGCGTTCATTGGGAAAGTCGCCCGGTTTGGTGGACAAAACAGGAATCCCTCCAGTCGCCTCTGTGGACTTGAGGGGGGGAAGGTGTCGGACGGCAGGCGGAAGAGCGCAGCCCGAGACCAACCCGGCCAGAGCGAGAACGGCAATCCAGCCACTGGTCCTGAAACTGTACTGCATGGTACGCACTTGGCTGTTGTGGCGGTCGCTTGTCAACCGGAATGATACTGTCTAGTACAGTTTTTGTGAGAGGAAAGGACGCGGAGAAGCAAGAGGCCCGGCTGAGGGTGATTGTGACGGCAGCGCGCCGTGCGTTCCTGCGCCATGGTTATGGCCAGACGTCGATGTCCAGTATCGCTGCAGAAGTTGGCGGATCCAAGACGACGCTGTGGAGATGTTTTCGCAGCAAGCAGGACCTGTTCGCGGCTGTGGTGGATGATCAGGTTGAGCGCTATGGCGAGGCTTTGCGGCTGGAACTTCCCGAAGACGGTGACCTCTCGGAAACGCTCAATGCTCTGGGCATTTCAATACTGACCACCATCCTGCGGCCGCAGATTGTCAATCTCTACAGGGTCGTCGTGGGAGAAGCGGGGCGCTTTCCCGCGCTCGGCCGGATGCTTTGGGAGAGGGGGGCGCAACGCGGCCAGCTGCGCACAGCGGCCTGGATGCGATTGCAGATGGAAAAGGGCAGATTGCTGCCCGCTGATCCAGCCAGTGCAGCTTCTCACTTCATGAGTCTTTGTCAGGCCGAAAGCTTTTACCGGCATTTGCTCGGTGCCGCGCCGCGACCCGACAAGGCTCAGATCGAAGCTGAAATTCGTCTGGCTGTGCGGACCTTCCTGACAGCCTATCGTCCCG
>CAYSCC010000295.1:0-2968 GCA_964429375.1 uncultured Chakrabartia sp. | reverse complement strand
CGTCCGGTAGCTGGACCGTCATCGGATCATAGGACCCGGATGGAGCAGGTGCAGGCGCAGGTGCAGGCGCAGGCGCAGGAGCAGGTGCAGGGGCCGGCGTAGGGGCGGGAGCTGGGTCAGGGACCGGCGATATGACTGAGCTACCTGACTGCTGGCCCGTGCTTCCGCCACAGGCGGTGAGCGCAATTGATGAACATGCAACAAAAAATGCAATCGAAAGGATACGCGACCTGGTTCTCATTTTTTCCCGAACTGACAAGACTGATACGCGATCTGCCTTTGCAATGGCTGCGCACTCGGATTCCGCCATTGGACAAACTCCCAGATGGCCAACTCCAGCAAATCGCCTTGGCCGTTCGGTTGTCAGGCAGCATTTGGCAAGGCGATCGCCGGACCAACAAGATGACCTGAGCAACTAACGCGTTTGTTAGGGTCATAATGGTTAACAAAATGGAAATCCCGGCCGAAATCGGGTATTCTGCGCCGAGCGTCTTTGGGCTTGCAATTCGTTGAATGCATCGCCACCGATATGCTGTGCTGCTCTAGAGATAACAGCTTTTTAAGGAAGCTTGGGTAAATTGCGGTATCAGAGTTGAGTAAGTTCGACCGTTTATCTCGTGGTAGTACCTAACACTTGGGGGCAAGCTTGAAAATTCTCGTTACTGGAGGAGCCGGATTCATCGGCTCGCATCTTTGCGACAAGCTGTTGGAGCTTGGCCATGAGGTATGGTGCTTTGACAACCTTGGTTCGGGCAGCGAGCAAAATCTCGCTTCTGCAAAAGGTAACCCGCGATTTCATTTCATTCAGGGTGATATCTGCGAAGGATTGCCGGAGGTTGACGTTGAGCGAGTCTATAACCTTGCTTGCCCGGGCTCCCCGCGCGAATACAGGCGTAACGGTGTAGAAACGCTCCGGACGAACTTCGTCGGAACGTTGAATGCGCTTGAATTCAGTCAAAAGAACGGCGCTCGTTTCCTTCAGGCGTCCACCAGCGAAGTCTATGGGGACCCGGATGTCCATCCGCAGCCGGAGGATTATGTCGGCGCTGTCAACTGCGTCGGTACGCGTGCGTGCTACGATGAAGGCAAGCGAGTTGCTGAAACATTGTGTTATGATTTTCATCGCCAGAACAACACGGAAATTCGCGTCGCGCGTCTTTTCAACACCTATGGTCCAAGAATGCATGCGGGCGATGGGCGGGTCATTCCCAATTTCGTATCGCAGGCGCTGACAGGTAAACCCCTGACAATTCATGGCGCTGGATCGCAAACGCGGTCGTTCTGCTACGTCAGTGACATGGTTGACGGGCTGATTGCCTTGATGGAGGCGCCGGGCGCACGCATTGGTCCGGTGAATCTGGGCAATCCGAATGAGTTTTCCATCCGCGAGCTTGCTGACATTATACTCGAAAAGACCGGTTCGGTTTCGAACATCGTTCATGAGCAATTGCCGGAAGACGATCCACATGTCCGCTGTCCCGACATTGGCTTGGCGCGAAGCTCCTTGGGCTGGGAACCCACAGTCATGCTCAAAGAGGGCTTGGACAGCACGATCGACTGGTTCCGTGCAGAAATACGTGCCGGAGGAACGACCCGCCCAGCACAAAGCCGGGGCAAAGCCGTTGTTGGCATTATCGGCGGCGGACCGGCTGGCCTCACGGCTGCGTATGAATTCCAGAAGCATAGTGAAGGCCACCATGTTGTCGTGTTCGAGGAAACCGACCAGGTCGGCGGCATCGCGCGGACCGAAACATACAAAGGGTATCGGTTCGATATCGGCGGGCACCGGTTCTTTACAAAGGTGAAGCCTGTCGAAGCGCTTTGGCGTGAGGTCCTTCCCGAGGAGTTTCTTCTGCGCCCAAGGTTGAGCCGCATTTTTTATCGCGGCAAATACTTCGATTATCCTTTGAAGATATTCAACGCACTGTTCAACATGGGCATCTATGAGTCAGCGCGCATTATGCTCAGCTATCTCAAGTGGAAGGTCTATCCGCACGCCGAAGAAGAGAATTTCGAACAGTGGGTCACCAATCGGTTCGGCGGCCGTCTATTCTGGCACTTCTTCAAGAGCTACACAGAAAAGGTGTGGGGGATGCCATGCACTGAGTTGCAGGCAGACTGGGCCGCTCAACGCATCAAGAATCTGTCGCTGCGCAAGGCTGTTCTCAATGCCCTGACTGGTCAGAATGACACCACGAGCCTCATCGACAAGTTCGATTACCCGAGGCTTGGGCCGGGCATGATGTGGGAAGCATTCCGTGACAAGGTAGAAATGCAGGGCGGCGAAGTCCGGATGCATTCAAGCGTCACACGGATTTTCCATGATGACGACAGCGTCACAGGGTTGGAGGTTACAACCACAGGGGAGAAGCCTGAAACATACAGGTTCGAAGCTGATGAGTTTATTTCGTCGATGCCGATTGCGTCGTTGGTCCTTGCCATGGATCCGCCAGCACCGCCTGCCATTCAGGCTGCAGCGCATAAGCTCAAGTATCGCGACTTCCTGATCGTGACGCTCATTCTTGAAGGGCGCGACCTGTTCCCGGACAACTGGGTTTATATCCATAGCCCGGAAGTGGAGGTTGGACGTATTCAGAACTTCCGCTCATGGTCTGAAGACATGGTGCCGGACGAAAACCGCACCAGCATCGGCATGGAGTATTTCTGCAACATCGACGATGAACTGTGGAAACGGGATAACAAGGATCTCATCCAGCAGGCCTCGAAGGAACTGGAATGGCTTGGTCTTGCAAAGGCTTCAGCCGTTGTGGATGGCACGGTTATCCGCCAGCCCAAGGCTTACCCGGTCTATGACGGTGACTATCGCGAGGCACTGGACATGATTCGTGGCTGGCTTGCGGGCTTCAGCAATCTGCAGGCTGTCGGACGCAACGGCATGCATCGATACAACAACCAGGATCACTCCATGTTGACGGCCATGCTGGCGGTCAAGAACGTCCTTGGTGCA
>CAYSCC010000294.1:0-2973 GCA_964429375.1 uncultured Chakrabartia sp. | reverse complement strand
GCCCGTAAAGATGGTATCCCTGATAACTGGATTGAAGGGGCACAGAATTCGCCTCGTCCATCGTGCATTTGGGACGCATTGCAAGGACTGGAGCCTTTGGCGCGTGTGGCATACGGATGTGGTGCGAAGAGCCTATCCCTGGTCTGCGCTTATTGCAGACGGCCGCACCCAAGGCCTTGATCTCAATGTTGCGACCGGAGAGCGGATCACCGCTTTTCTCGCTGTTGCCGGGCTCGCATCCCTGCTTGCCATTCCATTCTCCGGCTTTGCCGGCATTGCCGCTGCCGGCTTCCTTGTTGGCTATGCAGTCCGGAATCGACAGTTTTTCCGATTTCTCGCCCGCAAGCTTCCACTTCCGGGCCTTGCAGTGGCTGTGTTCATGCATTGGTGTTACCACATCTACGCCACGGCCACGTTCGTATTTGTGCAGGTAATCTCAAAGCTCCATCTGCGTTCGCCATCGCGCTACATGTCGCCAGAGGCAGCCTGATTGTGCTTTTGATGCGGGCGATTGCGGCATATTTTGCAGCGGCTGGAACTTTTGTTAACCATTCTGTTCAGCCTTTGAGGCTAGGACATTGGCAGTGATGTTTTGATCTTGTCGGACGGGGATTTTCGCGTGGGACGTAATTATTTTTCGCAGAAGCGTGTTCTCGTGACGGGCGGCGCCGGTTTTCTTGGCTCGCACCTGATCGATAGGCTTCTGGACCAGGGGCATGAGGTCCTGTGCGTGGATAATCTTTTCACTGGTTCAAAGCGCAATATCGAGCATCTGCATCAACATCCGCGTTTCGAGTTTCTTCGGCACGATGTCTGTTTTCCGCTCTTCGTGGAAGTTGATGAAATCTACAACCTTGCCTGCCCTGCTTCGCCTGTCCATTACCAGCATGATCCCGTGCAAACGACCAAGACGTCGGTTCACGGCGCGATCAATATGCTTGGGCTCGCGAAAAGGCTGAAGTGTCGGATTTTTCAGGCATCGACCAGCGAAGTCTATGGTGATCCGTCAATCCATCCTCAAGTGGAGTCCTATTGGGGCAATGTGAATCCCATTGGGATCCGCTCCTGCTATGACGAAGGCAAGCGCTGCGCGGAAACATTGTTCTTTGACTATCACCGTCAGCTTGGCCTCGACATCAAGGTCGTGCGCATTTTCAATACCTATGGACCGCGCATGCATCCATCGGACGGACGCGTCGTGTCCAACTTCATCATGCAGGCCCTCAAGGGTGATCCAATCACCATCTATGGGGACGGATCCCAAACCCGCAGTTTCTGCTTCTCAAGCGATCTTGTGGAGGGCTTCCTGCGGTTCATGGACAGCCCGGCGGGCTTTACAGGTCCCATGAACCTTGGAAACCCGAACGAATTCACAATTCGCGAGCTCGCCGAGCTCGTGATCGAGCTGACCGGCGCAAAATCAAAGATCGATTATCGTCCATTGCCGCAAGATGATCCATTGCAGCGTTGTCCGGATATCAGCCTAGCCAAGGCCAATCTTGATTGGGAACCCAAGGTTCAGCTACGCGAAGGCCTTCAGAAGACGATCGACTATTTCCGCAACGGCGACTTTCTGGACTGAGGGTTGGCGTGGCTGCTCGATGCAGCGCCAATAGCCCTCGAACGCGTGACCTGATCAGTTGTGGAGAAACGCGAATGATCGCAACGGCTCGTGTTGCATTCCACCTGGCAGCTTTGCGGCTTCGCTCTCCAGACTTTATCGGGCCTGGCTTGCGATAACTTCTTCAAAAAAGCTGCGGTACTTTGCGGCGACCTTGGACCAGGAAAAGTCCGATGAGCGCACGAGGCGCGACTTCCTCAAGGCCTCTGAACCGCAACGTGCTTCGTCCAGGCACTTTGCCACGGCTTCGATATCAGTCGTATCTGCCAGAAACTCCTCGTCCCCCACGATCCATCTCAGGCGAGGGGTGTCGTGTCCGACAATCGGCAGCCCACAGGCCATAGCCTCGATGAAGACGTTACCAAAGGATTCTTCCTTTGAGAGGTGCAGGAACACGTCGGCAGACCGATAGAGCTGCGGCATTTCATGGCCGGCGACGGAGACCAATGTGAATCGCCCGGGCAGAAGTTCCCCTGCCAGCTGGCGGATCTCGTCGCGCAACGGGCCATCCCCAGCTACGACCAGGTGGGCATCGGCAAGCCGGCTGACGGCGCGAATGCCATCGGCAACTCTCTTGGACGGGATCAGCGCACTGACCATCAGGATCACGGGCCGGTCCGTCGGCAGCCCGAACTTCTCGCGCGCCGATGGCCCGGGGTGAAACAGATTTACATCAATACCATTGGGAATTAATGCGCTTGGCCAGAGCAAGTGATTGCGTTCGTAGTAATCGGGATTGGTGCAAACAAGCCCTTCGCAGCCGAACAGGCGATACTCGGACTTGTTTGACTGGGCTGGCCAATCGCCGTTTTGGGTTATGAAGACATGGGGCGGTCGCGGTCCATGGAATGAGGGGCGTCGCAAGACCCAATTGGTGAACGGATAGGAACAGGTTGCAGTGATGTCAAAGTCCCCCGGCCTGTATCGACGAAGTAATCCGGGCACAAAACTTGCTTCCTCATAAACAGTTTCGCTACGGAAAACGGGTAAGGACGGAAAATGTTCGAAACTCTCTCGCTGGAGCGACCGTGCACGTAAAAA
Source organism: uncultured Chakrabartia sp. (assembly GCA_964429375.1). GTDB lineage: Bacteria > Pseudomonadota > Alphaproteobacteria > Sphingomonadales > Sphingomonadaceae > Aquisediminimonas. Next base: position 311 of record CAYSCC010000294.1, on the reverse strand, counting down.
TCGATATGGTTGCGATGGCTTTTGGGTGCCGGAACCAATGAGGGTGACGTCGTCCCCCCCAAGGGCCAGTTCTGTAGCCAGCGAGTTGAGGGCAACCTCTGCGCCGCGGGCATATTTGTGCAGGCCGGGCAGGGCAAAAAGAATTCTCATGTCCTCGCCTCGCAGTGCGCTGGGGCCTGTCGTGCCGGTGCTGTCCAATGGGGCCGGATCGCACAACCCGGATAAGGGCTGTTCCGGCAGGCCTGTTCAACGCTATCTTTGCTCATGAAAATTCTGTCACGTTCCGTCACTGAGCGTCTTGGCTGGACAAC
>CAYSCC010000293.1:0-2994 GCA_964429375.1 uncultured Chakrabartia sp. | reverse complement strand
CGTCCGGTAGCTGGACCGTCATCGGATCATAGGACCCGGATGGAGCAGGTGCAGGTGCTGGATCAGGCGTTGGAGCGGGCGCTGGCGCTGGAGCAGGGGCCGGTGCGGGAGCTGGGGCCGGTGCCGGTGCCGGAGTAACCGCCGGAGCGGGCGGAGGAGTGAAATACCACCGGCGCTTTCTCGCCTCACTCACCATTGCAGTTGAAACAACAGCAACCGCGAGCACCATTGTTACGGCTCGGCCGGACGACCCAATTTTCAATTTTGTCTTGTTCATGTTCACAGCTACCCATGCGTCAAAAGTTTGGATGAGCCTGCGGTGAAAAAATTAAGCACTCCCTAATCGGTACGCGTTTTTGATGGTTGTCAAAATATCAACCATATTCCCAAAAAATGGCTTGAATGCGTGCTTTTCGCAGAATTGTGCGGCCTTCAGAGGCGACCACGCAGCAAAAGGACGCCGGTGACCTTTTAGGCCACCGGCGTCAAAATTTTGACATTAGAGTGAGGTCAATCAGGCGAAGGCCACCTTCGCGCGGCGACGCATGGCCGTTCCGACCACACCGAAGCCTGCCAGCATGAGCGCCCACGCCGCAGGTTCCGGAACCGGAGCCACTGGCCGGCCGATCGCTGAGGTCACGCGACCAGCCCCCTCGATCGACTGATAGCGATCAACGAAATTGCTCAGCGTGATCGTCCCATTGGACGGTGCATTCGAAAAGCGCAGCGCAATCGTACCGCTGCTGCTGCCCCCCAAGGTCACACCTGAACCGCCACCGCCAGCGCAGTTGTTGGAACCGCCGCCGGCCTTGAAGCAGACTTCGACATTGCCGAAATTGGGCACATTGCCGACACCCACAGTATTGAAAACGCCTGTCGACGTTGCGGACGAAATGTTGGGCGACGTATCAAATCCAAATCCCGAAACGCGTGATGCCGTGATCGGAGCCGAAGACGTATTCCGAATCGTGTAGTTCAGGTTGAAGGTCTTTCCGGAATTCGTGATGTTGACGAATGTGAAATCGATCGCAGATGTCAGCCCGGCAATCACGGATGGCGTGTTACCGCCAAAGCCATCAAAGTTCAGCGTGAAAGAGCCGCCCGAACCCGCAAGGGTCACGCTCCCGTCGCCATTGATCGTCACTGCGGCATTCGCCGAGGATATCGTTGCCGCGACAGCGAAGGCTGTTGCCAGGGCCCGACGTGCGAGTTTCATTCACTTGCTCCCAAATAAGCGGGTGGCAGACTATACTGCCTGTATTCCGATTTAACGATTTGTTCATATTTCAAGACCGAGCTGTGATCCACCGGCAACATGGTTAACAAGGCCACAACTTTGGCGGCGTTCTATTTCGGCACAGTTTAGGGGCAACAGCTGTCAGGGCCAGATTCACGGCGCCGGTTGCGCAGCATTCCAGTCCATAAGTTCCGCAGCGAGCCCGCACCGACGGGCATGGACCGGGAAATCCTTGCCTTTTTCGCGACTTTTCCCCAATGGCGGGCGATTATGACGCAAAAATGGACTCCCGATAGCTGGAAGCGGTGCGAAGCCCGTCAAATGCCAGCATACTCTGATCAGGCAGCGCTCGATCGGGCCACCGCAACATTGGGGAACTATCCGCCGCTCGTTTTTGCCGGAGAGGCACGCAACCTCACCGCTGACCTGGCCAATGTCGTCGAAGGCAAGGCTTTTCTCCTGCAGGGGGGAGACTGCGCGGAATCCTTCGCAGAGTTTCATCCGAACAATATTCGGGACACATTCCGTGTCCTCCTCCAGATGGCGGTGGTACTGACCTTTGCGTCCAAGCTTCCCACGGTCAAGCTTGGCCGAATGGCGGGTCAGTTCGCCAAGCCTCGTTCGTCGGACTTTGAAGATATCGATGGCGTTTCCCTGCCCTCCTATCGTGGCGACATCATCAACGACATTGCCTTTGACGCAGCCGGCCGCAACCCGGACCCGGAAAGGATGATCAAGGCCTACTCACAGGCGGCTGCAACGCTCAACCTGCTGAGGGCATTTGCAGGCGGCGGCTATGCCAACCTCTTGCAGGTGCACGCCTGGACGCATGATTTCATGGGCCGGTCTCCCTGGACCAAGAAATTCAAGGACGTGGCTGACCGGATCAGCGAAGCGCTCGATTTCATGGAAGCCTGTGGGATCAACCCGGAAACCGTGCCGCAGCTCAAGGGAACCAACTTCTACACAAGCCACGAAGCCTTGCTCCTTCCCTATGAACAGGCACTGACCCGGCAGGATTCCCTGACCGGCCAATGGTATGACACATCGGCCCACATGCTCTGGATCGGAGATCGCACGCGCTTCGAAGGATCGGCGCACGTCGAATTCCTTCGCGGTATCGGCAATCCGATCGGGATCAAATGTGGGCCAAGCCTTGCGCCCGACGCATTGCTCAGAATGCTCGACACGCTCAATCCCAAGCGCGTGGCCGGCAGAATGACGCTGATCACGCGTTACGGCCATGACAAGATCGAAGCACATCTTCCGACCTTGGTGAGAGCCGTCAAGGCGGAGGGCCATCCGGTTGTCTGGTCCTGCGATCCAATGCACGGAAACGTTGTCAAAGCGGCCAATGGCTACAAGACCCGCCCCTTTGAGCGGATCCTGGCCGAAGTGCGTGGGTTTTTCGCGGTCCACCGCGCAGAAGGCACGCATGGCGGCGGCATTCACATCGAAATGACCGGCCAGAATGTGACGGAATGCATTGGCGGCGCGATGGATGTCTCTGAGCAGAGCCTGTCGGATCGCTACCATACGCATTGCGATCCCCGTCTGAACGCAGGACAGTCGCTCGAACTCGCATTTCTGCTTGCCGAGATGCTCAATCAAGAGATGACCGACCGAAAGGCCGCTGCCTGATAACGGGCAATCGCGGCCTTGACGGCCGGGCATCGGGGGCATAAGCGCGCCCGTGGCCAACGGCCCCTTCGTCTAGCGGTCAGGACGCGGCCCTCTCACGGCTGAAACACGGGTTC
>CAYSCC010000292.1:0-2995 GCA_964429375.1 uncultured Chakrabartia sp. | reverse complement strand
TCCGGATGCATATGCCCGATCGCTTTCCACTGTGGTGTTTGTCTGGCGGAGGCGGCGTGCCAATTCCTTCAGGAGGCGCCATGCCAAGCGTGGCTGCCTTTCCACAAAGGCTTCGAAGGCTGTCCGCGTCAGCCTGAGATATCGGCCCGAAGACAGAGCGATCACAGATGCCGATCTCGCACCTTCGTCCAGCACGGCAATCTCCCCAAGCAGCGATCCCGCATCCGCATAATCCAGCGTAATTTCTCGCCCGTTTGAGGCGACCATTGTCACCTTTGCATGGCCGGAAAGGAGGATCAGAACCTGATCTCCGGGATCGCCCTGAAACAGGAGCGTCTGGCCCTTTTTCATATCGTGTTGGCTAGAGAGCGCGATCAGATCGGTGAGTTCATCAGTCCGGCATTCGGCAAACAGTGATCCCTGAGGCAATATCGCCGCAAGTTCCGTTGCATGCATTGTTCCGTTCTCCGTTTCGCCGGTACGCCGCGTCTAACCAACCGTGAGTGGCGTCAGCGAACATGCGGTCGAAAGCCCCAGCCCTCTTTTGAGCGCGGGATAGGCGCGCACGGTCGCTGCCGTCAGGGCAAGTTCAAGTCGAACGGCGCGGCCGTGAGATTCTTCGATGGCGTCACCAATGGTAAAGGCCTCGATCGACTGACGCGCAATGGCCGCACCAAAGATGAATGCTGTCTTGAGATCGCCGTCCGGCGGTTCAGCCCGCAAAGCCGCGTTGACCAATTCACTGTCCACGCCGTCCCTCAATGCACCTTCTGCGGCAATCAGCGCGCATGGACCGCAATCCTCGACCAACGTTGCGGCAATGCGGGTCATGTGAAACATATCCCCCGGCGCCACATGGCGATGCATGGTGACGGGCATGAAATGCTTGAACTTTTCAAGTGCGTGCCCGGGTGCACTCGCCAATTCACGGAAATAGCCACTTTCGCCCGGTGACATTCTCTCAACGGCGCCAAGCACCAGCCTGTCAGGCAGTCCGGCGGGTGCAACCTTCTGTTGCGCGAAAAGGATGGCAAGAGCAGCCCAGACGAGGAGAGGAGGCCCAAGAACTCCCGGCGCATCCTGCCAGAAAATTCCCGGAGCACAGACGCCGGTGGCAAATTCCCAGACGTGCAAAATGCCGTGCGCGCCAAGCCAAAGGCTGCCGGCAAAAGCTGCAAGCCAGCGCGTCGCCAGATTGGGAACGGCAAAGGCAAGAATCGCCCCGCTCGCCAGGTAGGCCAGCGCGATATCTCGAATAAAATGCTGGTTCGGTGGACCCGTGAACTTGACGGTTCCCACAGCCTGGTACCAGCCGAAAGGATCCACCAGCATGAAGGCGCCATTCGCAAGGCTGAATAGCGCGATCAGAGCAACCAGCAATTGCGCGAGACGATCGGGAAGGTCCGGCTTGCCCATGGCTGATCTCCCAGTGTGCCTGAACTTGATGATGACACTCTTATTCGGATGCCATCGAAAAAGCACCTGCTGAATTCAGCCAGCCTTGCACATTATGCGAGCCTATTTTCGTCCCACAGGCATTGCCGCCGGCGTACCAAGGAATCGCGGTGCCGGCGCAGGCTGGTCGACACCATCCAGGTTCACGAACGTTCCGCGCTCCACATTGTGCGGATGCTTGAGAGCGTCTGCCATCGAAAGGACCGGTGCGAAACAGATATCCGTTCCCTCCATCAATGCGCACCATTCAGCGCGGGTCTTCGACTTGAAGACAGCCGTCAGCTTGTTCTTGAGGGACGGCCAGGCAGACTTGTCCATCTGCGCATCAAAGGCAGGGTCAGTCAGTCCCGCCTTTTCACGGAGCAGCGCATAGAATTGTGGCTCTATTGATCCGATCGAAACGAATGTCCCGTCCGCGCATTCATAGGTATCATAAAAATGCGCCGCAGTGTCGAGCATGTTGACCCCGCGGGTATCCTCCCACGCACCCGCGCCACGGAATCCCCATTGCATGGCGTGGATGACGGCCGCGCCATCCGTCATGGCACAGTCAATGACTTGGCCCTTGCCCGTGCTGCGAGCGTTCAGGATACCCGCAACCATGCCGAAAGCGAGCATCATGCCGCCGCCGGCAAAGTCACCGATGGCATTGGTCGGCGGGGTCGGCTTTTCGTTGGGTCGCCCATAGCCGTGCAGATTGCCGGAAATGGAAATATAGTTGATATCGTGCCCTGCTGCCTGCGAAAGCGGGCCAAACTGCCCCCAGCCAGTCATCCTGCCATAGACCAGTTTTGGATTGATGCCGTGCAGGACGTCCGGCCCGAGGCCGAGCCGTTCCATAACTCCAGGCCGGAATCCTTCGATGAGGCCATCTGCAGCCTGAACAAGTTCGCATACCTTTGCTTTGCCTTCTTCCGATTTCAGATCAGCTTCGACCCGAACCCTGTTGCGCCCGAGAACATCCTTGCCTTCAGCATCGCGCGCACCTTGGCGGGCGACCCGGATTACCCGTGCACCATGATCGGCAAGCATCATTCCGCAAAACGGACCGGGGCCAATACCTTCCATTTCGATGATCGTTACCCCCTCCAAAACGCCTGCCATATGCCTTCTCCAAATTGAAACATCGGGATTGACTGGAGACCAGCTTTCCCAAAACGTCAAGTGGCGGGGTTGATTGAGGCCATGCTTTGGCCTAACGCGACCAGCGTTACAGGTGCCTTGCAAAAGGCTTCGAGGGAAACCGGTGAAAACCCGGTGCTGTTCCCGCAACTGTAACCGGCGAGTTTTCCTTCAGGATACCACTGGGCAACCGGGAAGGTGAAGGAACGCGATGACCCGGGAGCCAGGAGACCTGCTTGTGACGGCCAGTCCTTCGCCCGTGCGGGAAGACGCGGACGATCGGGGTTTTCCTCGCGTGACGGCACTTTGTTGAACGTCATGAGGAGAAAACCGTGAAAATTCTGAAATGCACCGCAGCCGCTATCGCCCTGGTTCCGGGGGCAGCCCATGCGCGGGAAGCGAATGACATTGTCGTCAC
>CAYSCC010000291.1:0-2995 GCA_964429375.1 uncultured Chakrabartia sp. | reverse complement strand
TTGGAAGACTGAGCAAAGAGATTTCGCCAGAACGCGTGCCGAACGACGTCACGACCGCGCCGTGCAGGCGGGCGCCGTCCAGCCGGACCCTGGCTTTGCCCAGAAACAGGGCACCCGGCGAAAGGCGCGCATCCAGGTCCCCCAGTGGCTGCCCCCCAAGAGAGGCCCCTATCAGGCGCCCGTTCCAGATCGTGCCCTCAACAGACTGGGCAGAGATTACCGTCGCGGCTGGCGACAAGGCCAAGCGAAGCGGCACGGAAATGACAATCGCGAACAACAGGATGACCGCAAACAGCCATCGCAGGCGCATCACTTTACGCGTGCCCGCAAAGTCGCATCGACAGCGAGCGTCATGTCACTGTTCGGGCGCAAGCTGATCTGCTCGACGAATACGCCCTGGGCATCCAGGGATTTGAGCCATCTGATCAGCGCCACAGGCTTTGCGGCTGGAAGCGCGATGATCACGCGGTTGCCGGACTGGGGGTCAAGCCGGGTCGGCGTGAATCCGGCTTCGTTGGCTGACCGACTGACGATGGCTTGGGCAGCATCCGTGGCAAAGACCATCTTGGCCTTCAGGGCCGAGGCATCCCGACGAACCCTTTCAAGGCGTTCCATTGCAAGGCCATTGTCCTGCCGTGCGGTTGCCAGACCCTTTTCGATCGGTTGAAGTATCGCCAACCAGCAGAAAACAGCGAGAAACAGCGCCACCATGATGCTGACCAGAACCTGTTCGCGCTGGCTTCTCCCCTGCCACCAGCTTGTCCACCGTTCCATCATTTGGGCCTCACTTGCACTTCGACGGACATGCGGCCCTGTTCGCTCCGCGAAGCATCCTTTGTCACGGTAAAGGAACGGCCTTCCATCGCCCGAACGAGCATGTCGATCTCAGGCTGGCTCGACGCCCGCACAGTCGCTCGCATCGTTCCATCCGGATCGAAGGACAACTGGGCCAGCTCCACATTTGGCATGGTTTCTACAGCAGACATCAGCGCTGCCAATGTGGGAAGGAAGCCAGCCCCTCCACCCCTCAACTCTGCAACCTTGTCCTGCAGCCGGTCAACGGCATCTTCAGACCCCGACCGTTCCCCAAGCACAAGCGCAGAAATCGTGGCGCTTTGCTCGTTCATGGAAGATGTCGCCAGCGAAAGGCGCACCCATTGTGCAATTGGGATCGCAAGCGTGATCCCCACGATGGCAATCAGGAAGACAACAATCCTGCGCCAATAGCCCGCAGGCGCCCGCCAGTCGGCACGCGGTGCAAAATCGCCCTGGAGCAGGTTTAGCTGCGGCGCAGCGATTGCCTCTGCAAGCGCGGCTTCCAGCTGGTCCTGTTCAAGTGTCTGAACCGGGGCATCGCCGACAACCAGCGCAGAAATCACTCCATCATCCTCAAGCCCGGTGTGAGCGGACCGAAGGATCTGTTCTCCAAACACCACGCCCTTTACAAAACCGTCTTCAGGAACTGGCAAAAGGTCAGGGGCCGGGACAATCGCGCTTGGCACAATTTCATGCTCGGCAAGCTGCGCCAGCCAATGCTCCATTGTCGACCTGTCCGTGATCACATAGCGATCCCCAGTGACGGCGACCGCAACGTGCCGATCCGTGCTCAGACTTGCGTCTGCGGCATCCAGCTTCGCTGCAGCCAGGGCCTGAGCCGGACTCAGCCCGCCGAAAGACGCCGTTCGATAGGTCAGGCAAGACGCAGGCGCGACGGCTGTTGCCACCGTGCCCGGCTCCAGTGGATCGTCTCCACGCCGAATGACGCGGCCTTCATCCAGTTCAAGCCAGGGCAGTGTTTCCTGACCCAGAAAGACGACGACGTCACTCATGCGCCATCGCCCCAGCTGCGGCGGACTACCTTTGCCGGATCAACAGCACCGTCAATCAACGCCAATTCCGTCAATTCTGCCCCACCTGTCTCAATCTGCATTTCAAGCGCAAACCAGCGCGTCTTGATTTTGGTCTGAGCCATGACCTCCACCGGTGGCGAAATGCCGCGCAGCGCTGGCTTGGACCAGAAATTCTCTACTGCCGAATAACCTGTGACCGGTCGTTCGTCGATCATCCTTTGTGCAAAGGCAAGGTTCAGACTGTCCGGCAACAGCATGACGACCAACGGCGCCTGATCCCGGCGCAATGTGTTGATGTTCAAAGGGGAAAGCTCGTCAGACGGCAATGCGCAAACCCAAGGCCTGAGGCGCGCGTAAATGGCGTCGTCCATTCCGGCAACGGCCCTGAGCTCGCTCGTATCGGCCATCATGGCATTGGCAGCGCGATAGGGTGTTGACGCGCGCACGTAGGTTTCGTCTTCCGCTCCGCCCGGTCGTGGCGTCGTATCGCTGTCTATCCAGTCGGCTGCGGACTGGGCAATCTGCCCGGCAAGGCGCGGCTGGACACCGATCAGCGTCATGAGCGCCTCGAACTGGCGCACCGCGATGGGGCGCACAATCCGTTCCCCCTCTTCGGACTGGGAAACCAGCGAATTGAGATTGAAGCAGTTGCCGGAGTCACTGAGCTTGGCCGTCGCCATGCCATTGTCGATCGGAAACGGGTGCGGACGATCCAGCCAATCTCCTGTCAGCGTGATCGTTTTGTCCCTGCTGCTCAGATCACTGATCCGGGTCCGCGCGATAGCCTCTCCGGCAAGGGCATAGTGGCGTGCCTGATCAATGGCAGCCATGTTTCCCGACAAATGCGTCTGCAGTTTCAACCGTTCCAGAGACGCCGCAGCAATCACGCCGATGACCGAGACCAGCATCAGGACGGTCAACAGGGCTGCGCCCCTTTCTTGCGGACGGCGCATCATTCACCTGTTCCCACAAGGAACATGCGAACAACAGACACGCCCCCCTGACGCGTGAGGGTCAATTCCAGGGCTTTCGGAATCGCATCGGTCCTTTCGGCAGCCCAATCGTCCTGCCAGTCAGACTTGTACCGAAAACGGACCCTGGCACGCTCCACGCCTTTGGCAAGCACCACCGGTGACCCGGGCAAC
>CAYSCC010000290.1:0-3006 GCA_964429375.1 uncultured Chakrabartia sp. | reverse complement strand
TTTCTGCCTCGATGCCCGGCGCCCAGTTGCCCTGCGTGTCCATGATCCCTTTACCGCGGATTTCGCCCGCGAGAACAACCTTGTTCGTCGTCGTCATCGTTTCGCAGGCGACACGTGCTTCAGGATCCTTTGAAAGGAACAGGTCCACAATGGCATCCGAGATCTGGTCGGACACCTTGTCTGGATGTCCCTCGGATACGCTTTCCGATGTGAAGAGATAGTTGGCCCGCATTGTGTGTTCCCGCTTGATATAAGGAATGCTTTATATGTGATTTGCGCCCTTAGCGTTCGAATCGCCCAAGGGCAATTCCCAAGGCACCCAAGAAAAAAGCGAAGCCTATAGAGAGAATATTGCCAAATCGTGCAAACCAGGTCGGCTCACGCGGCGCTGGCAGCCGGGCCTCGATATACCCGGCCTTGCGGTAGGGCAGCCGGTGGAGGAGGCTGCCATGCGCATCAATCACCGCCGAAATTCCGGTTGGTGTTGACCGAACGACGGGAACGCCTTCCTCGATCGCGCGCAATCTGGCCTGGGCAAGATGCTGCGGCGGCCCCCAGATGCCGAACCAGGCATCGTTGGAGGGGTTGAACAGGAAGTCGGGCCGGTTCGACCGATCAATCACATGGCCGGAGAAGATAATCTCGTAACAGATCTGCACGCCCATGCGACCAAAGCCGGGCACATCCACACTTTGCGGCCCGGGGCCGGGCCAGAAGTCGAGATCGCCCGGGACCAGCCGGGATAGGCCAATCGCAGACAGGAAAGGCCGCATGGGCAGATATTCGCCATATGGAACCAGATGCGCCTTGTCATATCGCGCTATGATGTCCGCAGCAGGCGTCACCACGAAACTGCTGTTCCGCGCACCCACAACGAACCCCTCCTTATCCTCGACCAGGGCGACACCGCCTGTCACCAGCATGTCTTTCGGTCCGATCAGCTTCGCCAGGCGTTCACGTGCCCATTGCTCCTCTTCCAGGAATTCCGGCACGGCCGCTTCCGGCCAGAGGATGAGGCGCGGCTCGCGCCCCGGCACGCCGGTGAGCCCCGCCAGCTTTTCGAAATTGATCCGGTCAAACGCCTTTTCATGCTTGTCCTGCTGGCCGATGTTGGGCTGGACAACGCGGATGAGCGGGCCGGTCGAAGCAGAACGGGCACCACCGGCATATGCTCCGGGAACCAGGGCGAGCAAGGCAATAGCTGCAAGCGCGAGCAGCCCTCCCCCTTTTCTGACTCTGTCCGCCGCCAAAACGCCGCCGGCGATCAGGACCGCAAGCCCCGAAAGCCCGTATGTACCCAGCAGGGACGCCGCCTGGGCGAGTGGGCCCAGCGGCAGCAGCACGACCCCAAGCGGGTTCCATGCAAATCCTGTGAACAGCGTCGCGCGGAGATATTCCGTGACTATCCAGCTGGCAGCAAAAAGCGGGACGAACCGGATGAAGCGTGCCCGTCCCCACCGCCAGGCAAGACCAGCGGCCATCGCCGGATAGACAGAAAGATACAGCGACAGAAGCACGACCGCGATCCAGCCAAGCCACTTTGGCATGGCATCCTGATATTGAAACGCGCCTGCGATCCAGTTCAGCCCAACCACGAAATGCCCGACGCCGAACCAGTAACCACGCGCCATCGCTTCGCGCATGGCCGCAGCCGAGACTATCTGGTGAAGCAGAAGGGCAATGCAGGCCAGCGTAAGCGGCCACCAGTTGAGCGGCGCAAATCCGAGCGCTGAGACAAGCCCTGCGGACAGCGCGAGCAATTTGGGGGCACGATTCACGCCGCTGCTATAGCTTGCGAACAGGCAATGTGGAGAGCCGAAAATGAGCCCGGCCGGCGATGTCGCAATCACTTGCACTGCCGGCCACAATCGCCCAGACCTCCACCATGCTTCGCTGGGTTGCCCTTGCCCTGATCCTTGCGCCGCTTCCCGTTCGCGCAGCGCCTCGCGCACTTGCCGCGTCAGAGCTGGAGCAGCTGCGCTGCGTGGCCGTCCTTGCCATCGTTGCGAATGAGCAGCAGCGTGGCTCGGCCGGATGGCAGGACGTCCCGCCCCTGGCGGCACGAGGCGCGAAATATGCTGACCGTGTGACCGAAGCACTGATCAAGGCGAAGGTGCGCACATCTGCCGGTGTCAGCGCAGACATTCTGGCGCAGATTGCGGCGCTCCAGTCGGAAGCGTCGGCCTCGGGCGATGCGGCGTCATTTCTGCGGGAGAAGTCCGGTCCATGCATTGCGCTGCTCGATGCCGCGATACCCCCTGCCCAACCTCCCACCTTGCCGCAATGCGCTGCCGCGCTTGCCATGGCCTATGAAGACGAGATCAAGAACCAAGGAATGACGAAATCTGCCCGGACATTGTCCATCTTTGCGGCACTGCTGGATCGCCGGGCCCGTGATGCTCTGCAGGCAGAGGGCAAGACCCAGGCCGAGAGCGATGTCATCATCGGGTTGGAAAAGGAGAAACTGATGGCCGAGTTCAAGGCGCGCGGCGGAGAGGGAACACTGGATCGGATCGATTTTCCTGCCTGTTTTGCAATGGCACAGCCATGACGCTCAGCCGCCCATTCCATCTTGCCATTCCCGTTCACGATCTTGATGCGGCCCGAGGCTTCTATCGGGACGTGCTGGGCTGCAACGAAGGTCGCGCCACGGATGAATGGATCGATCTGGACCTTTATGGCAACCAGATCACGGTGCATCATGTTCCGGGCGCCGCGATGGACACCGCGGTCAAGACCGTTGACGGGCACGGCGTGCCGGTTCCCCATTTTGGGGCTATATTGACCATGGCGGACTGGCACTTGCTTCGCGAGCGGGTTGAGGCCGCCGGAATTGCCTTTGGGGTGGCGCCGCATGTGCGCTGGAAAGGCAAGCCCGGCGAACAGGCCACGATGTTCTTTCGCGATCCCAGCGGCAACGCCCTGGAGTTCAAGGCATTCGGGGACGACAGCCAGATCTTTGCGCGCTAGAGCCGGGTGCCGCCCCGGCTCGGGCTTGCAGCCTAC
>CAYSCC010000289.1:0-3008 GCA_964429375.1 uncultured Chakrabartia sp. | reverse complement strand
TTCAGTGCCGAAGTTGGCGATCTGGTCCTTGAAGACCTTTGAAATTACTGCGGCGCGGATGACCATGTTTTAACCTTTCATCGCATTCGCGAGGGTATTGAGGCGAGTTCGGATCGACGAATCGATCATCTGGGAGCCGATCTTGACGACCAGCCCGCCAAGAATTGCGGGATCGACCTTCAGATCAACCGCGACGTCGCGGCCAACCTTGGCACGAAGCTGTTTCTTGAGCGCAGTCACCTGAGTGGCTGCAAGGGGACGGGCACTGGTCACTTCCGCGGTCGCTTCGCCGCGATGGGAAGCCGCCAGTGCGTTGAAGGACCGAATGACCGGGCCCAGTTCTGCAAGCCGCCGGTTCTGGGCAAGCACGCCGAGGAACCGCGTTGTCAGTCCATCAAGCTTCATGCTGCGCGCTACAGCGGCAACCGCCTTTGCTGTTGCCTCGCGCGTCAGCAGCGGGCTGCTGGTCAGCGCCGCAAAGTCAGACGAGGTCGCAAGCGCAGACTGAAGCGAAGCAAGGCTCTTGGCCACCGAATCGATGGATTTGGACTCGCGGGCCAGATCGAAAAGCGCAGTGGCATAACGCCCTGCGAGACTAGCCTGAATGCCGCCGGAATTCTCCACGCGCGAATGTTCCTCATGAGATCGAGAATGGTGCCCGAGACCAAGGGCAACAGGCTTACGCCCCCGCCAAAGTCGCGGCGCGCCTAGCAACGATTTTGCTGCGATGCAAGATGGGATTCCCCCGTCCAGCACAATGCATCGCCAAGGCCAGCCCAATCTTTTCTTTTTCCCGCAACGGCGCAATGAGACGAGGCTGAAAAGGAGGCGAAGATGGGTGAGATGATTCGCATGACAATGTCCGACGGGGCAGACATTTCCGTTTACCATGCCATGCCCGAAGGGCCACGGCGCGGGGGCCTTGTCCTCATACAGGAAATCTTTGGCGTCACGGATCATATCCGCGAGCTGTGTGACGAGTATGCCGCAGACGGTTATGAGGTCTTGGCCCCCTCCCTTTATGATCGCGAGCATCCGGGGTTCGAGGCCGAATATACAGGACCCGACTTTGATCGGGCTGTTGAGCTGGCGCGCAAGCTCCACCCCTTCGATCTGTCACTGAAGGATGCGCAAACCTGCATCGACGCCCTCAAGGACAAAGGCCCGGTCTTCATTACGGGCTATTGCTATGGCGGCTCTGTGGCCTGGGCCATGGCTGGCCAAAGTGAAGACCTTGCGGCATCATCCAGCTATTATGGCAGCCTGGTTCCAACGACATTCATAGACCAGGCACCCAAATGCGCGACAATCTGCCATTTCGGGCGCCATGACACCGGAATTCCCATGGATGAGGTTGATGCCCTGATCGCCAAGAAGCACCCATTGGCGGAGATTTTCGTGTACGAAGCTGGCCACGGATTCAATTCCGACCGGCGCAAGGACTATCATGAGCCAAGCGCCGATCTGGCACGGGAGCGAACCTTGGCATTATTTCAGGCCTGTGGTGGGTAAACATCTGCTGGGGTAAATCCGACCGCAAACATTTTCTGGAAGTTTGAAAGCAAGCCGCGGGACGCATCAGGTGCGAGTCTGGTCCACTGAGTCTCCACTTCTTGGAAACGGAGACAAACATGACCTACCAGATCACTGGCCTGAACCCAAACGACTTCAGCTCGCTGTTCACCCTTGGCGACGTGGAGCTTGCAGCGCTCGGTGCGCAGCGCGTGACGGCGACGGCAGACAGGGGGTTTCCCTGCCGCATCAGCCTTGAGGATGCCCAGGCTGGGGAAACGCTGCTGCTTCTCAACTTTACAAGCCATGACGTGAAGACGCCATATCGTTCGGCCTACGCGATCTATGTCCGCGAACGTGCGACCACAGCGGCGCATTTCGAAGATGAAACACCGCCCGTTTTCGATGGCCGGCCTCTCGGGCTGCGTGGATTCGATGCGAACGGCATGCTGCGCGATGCGGCGCTGTCTCTGCCGGGTGAAGCCGATGCGCGGATCCGCGCACTTTTCCGCAACCCGGAGATCGCCTATATCGACGCCCATAATGCAGCGCATGGCTGCTTCGCTGCACGCGTGGAGCGGTTCTGATGTCTCTTGATCCAGACTTTGCATTTGCAGCGTTCGACCGACGCGACCGTGCCGTTGACGGCCAGTTCGTCGGGGCGGTCAAGACGACTGGCATCTATTGCAAGCCAAGCTGCCCGGCTCGGCGGCCGTTGCGGGAGAATGTGGAGTTTTTCGAAACGCCATCGCAGGCGCGTGAGGCAGGGTATCGCGCTTGCCAGCGTTGCAGACCGGACGAAATTGGCCGTGATCGCGAAGCTGTTTCAAAAGCGCTGAAATTTATCGAAGCCGCCGAAGAACCCCCCTCGCTCGAGGAGATCGCCGGCGCGGTGGGCTATGCCCCGCACCATTTTCATCGCCTGTTCAAGCGGGACACCGGAGTGACGCCCGCCGGTTATGCGCGTTCCCTTCGTGCATCCCGTGCGCAGTCAGCGCTCAAGGCCAATGGACGGGTGACCGACGCAATTTATGAAGCAGGCTATTCGGGGCCAAGCCGCTTCTATGCCGAAGCACGCAAACGGCTGGGCATGACCCCGGGCGCCTGGAAGAACGGCGGCTCCGGAGTCACCATTCGCTGGACCGTGGCCCAGACCACGCTGGGGCCCATGCTCATCGCTGCCACGGACAAGGGCATTTGCCGACTGTCTTTCCACGAAGGTGAGGCCGACGTGCGAGCACATTTTCCCAAGGCGAGGATCGAGCATGGCGGAGCTGCGCTCGAATCGCTGGTGAAAGGTGCTGTTGCGGCAGTTGAAAAGCCTGGCACGCCTCCAAACCTGCCGCTCGATATTGCGGGCACGGCATTCCAGCAGGCGGTATGGGCAGAACTCATGAAGATTCCTCCGGGCGAAACCCGTACCTATGCGCAAATTGCAGCCGCCGTCGGCAAGCCAAAGGCTGTGCGCGCCGCCGGGAGCGCGAACGGGCAGAATC
>CAYSCC010000288.1:0-3023 GCA_964429375.1 uncultured Chakrabartia sp. | reverse complement strand
GTGCCGCAGGAATTCGGGTGAATGCGGTCAGTCCGGGATATATTGAAACGCCGATGACCCATATGCTGGAGCATGCCGGAGCGGTTCGCGACGCCTTCATTGGGATGCACTTGCTTCAAAGGCCTGGTAAACCGCAAGAAGTTGGCCAAGTGATCCGCTTTCTTCTGTCCGACGAATCCTCCTTTGTAACGGGCGCTAATATTCCGGTTGACGGAGGCTTCTCTGCCGCTCAGGTGATTTCGGCTTGAAGGGAAAGATATGGGTGACGATTTTATCGCCGACGCAATTGACAGGGCCATTGTAGAGCAGCTTCGGCTGAATGGCCGTGCGACCAACCAGCAGATTGCCGATCGACTGGAATTGACGGCCGCGACAGTGTCTGCGCGCATCCGTCGCATGGAAGACGAAAACAAGTTGCGAGTCGTTGCTGTTTCCGATTTTTCTGCGCACGGCTACAACGTACTGATGGAAGTAGCGATCGAGGTCGACGGACGGCCGGCCTCAGAAGTGGCAACGGAATTGGCCGCATTTCCAGAGGTCTTCGCGGCTCACCTTGTAACGGGACGCTATGATATCGACATGCTGGTCGCACTGCATGATTTTGATGAGCTGTCTGACCTCATGCTCAACAAGTTCTCCAAAGTGCATGGCATTCGCTCAATGAGCCCGGCCATTGCCGTGGACATCGTCAAATACAAATTCGATGTGGCACCGATCGAAGCAAGGACCGCGGCATGAGTGGCGCCATGATGGATGATCTCGACCGGCAACTTGTCGAAATTCTGTCGGCTGATGCGCGGGTTTCGAACCGCAAGATCGCCGCCGACTTGGGAGTGACGGAAGGAACAGTTCGCGGGCGTATTAAACGCCTGCAGCAGGACAGGCTTATTGCCTTTACCGCAATCACCAGTTTCGGCCTCGAAAATTCGACGAAGATGGCGTTTATCGGGGTGCTTGCCGAGGTTGAACGAGTTCGCGAGATTGCAAAAAGAATCGCTGATCTCTCAACAGTGAACGCCGTCATGATCACGATGGGGAGGTTCAATATTCTTGCCATATGCCTGTTCAACGAGCTTGACCATTTGCATACCGTGGCATCGGATCAGATACTGTCGTTGCCGGGCGTGCATCACGTGGAAACATCAATTGCTGTCAAAACGGTGAAGTATGACGCCCGGATTGTAAGGATCACGGAATCGGATCACATCCTCGAAAGTGACGATTGAGATTGCTGGCTGCGTAAAAATACCTTGGAGAAATTACGTATTTTCCGCAATAATAGATAATAGTTGCCATTCATACGTATTTTGAGTTATTTCTCTCTGCGCGTTGTGGAGAGGAGCGGAGCATGGCAAAAACAGCAGACTACGGTTTGGGAGAATATTGCTTTCCCCGCGGCTGGTTCATGGTCGCGACTTCTGAAGAGGTCACCACCACGCCCACGGCAGTTCGATATTTTGGCGAAGATATGGCGCTCTATCGTGGCCATTCTGGTCGGGTTTTCCTGGTTGAAGCCTATTGCCCGCATATGGGCACTCATCTTGCGAAGAACACGACATCTTATGTCGTCAAGGACAAGGAACATGTGCAGGGAGACAATATCCGCTGCCCATACCATGGTTGGCGTTTCGGGCCGGACGGCCAGTGCAACGATATTCCATATTCGCCTTCGCCGCCGCCCAAGGCTGCCTGTCTGAAAAGCTGGAAGGTCGTTGAACGTGCAGGCGTGGTCTGGGCCTGGCATGACGCCGAAGGTGGCGCGCCTGACTATGATGTTCCCGCGTTTGAGCAGTATGATTCGCCACATTGGGTGAACTGGAACATCACATGCTTGGGAGTGCTTGAGTCGCACCCCCAAGAAGTCGTCGACAATATGACGGACAAGGGCCATCTCGAACCGGTTCACGGCTCAGTCGACATGGTCTCGTTCAACAATGAATTTGACGGCCATGTATGTCGCCAGATTCTGGCTGCGGGACACAAGACCCTTGCCGGATCGGGTTCCGAACCGATGACGAACGACACTTGGTATACTGGGCCAGGAATCTTGCAATCGGTCATGATTGGCGAATATCCTTCGCATATGCTCATCGCTCACACGCCAGTCGAAGATGGCTCAATCAAGGTCTGGTATGGTCTTTTGGTCAAAGTGAAAAACGCTGTTCCAACCGCCGGGGATGTTGAGCTGGCCAGAGGGTATGAAGTGGCCGGAGTCGAAGCTTTTGCGCAGGATTTTGAAATCTGGGCCAACAAGCGCCCATGTATCAACCCCATGATGGTGAAGGGCGACGGCCCATTTGATAAGCTGCGGATCTGGTACAAGCAGTTCTATAACCCGCGTGCACGTGCCGGGGAATTTCATGCGCGGGTCAACGGCACCTATGCGACGCGTGGGACATTGGAAGCGCCGTGGGATGCAGCAGCATAGGGATTTGTTCAAAAGCAGCCGTAAATTTCCGCAAAGCATAGTCAAAAAGACGAAATGAATGGCAAATGCGTAGAATGATTTGACATTTATTACGTTTGTAGGCATCTCCTGTCACGGTGAGAAAATTGGCGCCGCAGCACGCAAGGAATGAGCTGCAGCCAACCTGAGGGGAGGACATAATGGCAAAGTTTAATCGCACGGCTGTGTTGGCGTTGCTTGCAGGGGCCAGCCTAGGCGGCCTGGCCCTGCCGGCCCAGGCGCAGAGCGCAGAAAACGACGAATCGCTTTTGGGTGACATCGTCGTTACAGCGCAAAAGCGTGAGCAGAATTTACAGGATATCCCGCTTTCAATCTCGGCTATTTCGGGCGCACAGGCTGAATTCCAGGGTCTGAGCGAAATCAAGGATATCGGCGCAGTTTCTCCCAACGTTTCGGTTCTGGGAGGAACCACGAACGCAGCGGCAGCGGTCGTCACCATCCGCGGGATTCCGACACCAGCAGACGAAACACAGGGTTTTGATTCTCCGATCGGTCTCTACCTTGACGGCGTATATCTTGCGCGTTCATCGACGGCTTCGTTCGAGGTTGCAGATAT
>CAYSCC010000287.1:0-3030 GCA_964429375.1 uncultured Chakrabartia sp. | reverse complement strand
TCATGACCCGGGTTGCACTGTTGAGCGAGCAGAAGGATCATCATCCAGAGTGGTCAAATGTCTGGAACCGCGTCGATATCTTGCTGACAACCCATGATGTAGGTGGGCTTTCCGTTCGAGACGTCAAGCTCGCAAAAGCCATTGATGCATTGATCGGCTAGTCTCCGCTGATCCAGTGTGCGCGGGCGAACCAGCCAATCACGACAAGGGCAATAGCGACGCACACCCCCGTAACACCCCAAAAGGCCCAAGGCTGATGCGCGTAGGGGATGCCGTCAACATTCATGCCAAGCAGGCCGGTGACAAACGTCAGTGGCAGGAAGACAAGTGCGACGATCGAGATCATGAGCGCCCGGGCATCCATCAATTCGGATCGCCTGTCCGTCAATTCCTCGTGCATGAGCATTGCCCGTTCCCTTACCGATTCAAGCTCTTCCGCCATGCGCGCAGCTCGGTCTGCTCCCTCACGCAGGTTCAGCCGATCATCATCATCGAGCCAATCCAGAGGAGCCGATGACAGTTGTGCCAAGGCCTGACGCTGTGGAGAAACGAAGCGCCTGAATGCGATAGCCCGAGCCCGAACGCGGGTGACTTCCCGACGCGTGGGATGGATATTGGCAACTTCAACCTTGAGCTCGCAATCATCAAGCGCATCGCCCAGATTGGCGACATCCGGATCCAGTCCGTCGGTGATTGCATTGGCGAAAGCACTCAGCAGATCGCCTGGATCTCGGATCTTTCCTGAGAGAAAGCTTTCAACAACGATCTCGAACGCGAGCGACGTCCGAAACATGACAAGGATGACGCGCCCGGTTTCCGCCCAAAAGCGCAGGGAGACCAAGGCATCGGGATCATCCTCTGGTGTCTTGCCCAAACCGCGCAAGTTAATGATCGCGCCTTTTCCGACAAGGTCGCTCCTCGGCCGTGTTTCCGAAGCCATGAGGGCCGCACGCGCGATATCAGGGATATCCTGCTGCGTGGCTATCCATTCTGCCGCCCCTTCACTCCGCCCGTCCACTGCCAGCCAGACGAACTCAGCACCGTCGAACGGCTCCGGCCCAACAGGAAATGGCTGCTCTGCGGGCACACCATTGGCAAAGACAAAGGCCCTCATCATTTCGGATCACGCACAAGCTGCACAGTGAGCCCGTCAAGCAAAGGTTCGGGCACTGAAACACTGCATAGTCGGGTCGCATCCGCGCGACCCCGCGCCACAATTGCAGGAGAGACGTCGGGGCTGTGAATGATGCGGTCGGCCCTGCTGAGCCACCTGGCCTGCTCAAGGGTCAACTGGTCCGGATCGCCACAGGAAAGATGAATCACCTTAAGTCCGGAGGCGCTGCTTTCATCAGGATTGCTCATCCAATCCGCCATCGCAGTCGACTCCACGTTCAGCAAAGGATCCAATGGCCCGCCGGTATCCAGAGCCCTGTCAATCGCAGTGCGCCGCGCCGCAGGATCAGGCCAGCGCTGTCTGATCTGCGCCCTTGCACCCCTCAGCGCCTCGGCAAGCGCCCCAAGACTTTGCGGCAGGAGCGGTTCCAATCTCTGCCTCAACGCCTTGGCCAGCCCAGCAGACGCGCCTCCTGTGCCTATGGCCACGAGCACTGGATCACGGTCCACGATGGCTGGCAAGGTGAAGTCGCAATGGTCTGGCCGATCAGTCACGTTGACCAGAATTCCGCGGGCCTTGAGCCGTGCGGACGCAGCAAGTGCTTCGTCTTCATCCTCAACAGCGATCACCGCAATCGCGGCAGGCTCCGCTTCCCTGACAATTCTTGCTCCGGCTCGTTCGAGCAGGACGCGTTTCGCTTGCGCTGCCTCTCCCACTCCGACAAGAATGACTGGCCTGTCTTTGAGCTTGAGGAAAATCGGCAGACTGTGCACGACGTCAGGACCTGATCCGCCACAGCTTGAACGGCGACGTTGCGGGCAGAGAAACGGGTTCAAGCCAAGCTGGTACAGTACCGCCGATCAATTGCATGTAAAAGCCGCTCGGCGCCTGGGATTTGTAGATCGTGGATTCCGACATGTTGGGGCAAATCAGAAGCAGCGTAGCGCCATGTTTTCGGGCCACGGCGCGCGCATCATCTGCTGTGCCGCGAAAGGCTTTCTGAATGTCGATGATTGCTTCGTCATTCCGATGATAGGGTCCGGCAATCGCATCGTGATGCGTGATGGTAATCAACCTTGGCCCGAGATCAACGAAGGTCAGCACTGTTGCCTTTGGCAAAGCACCGACAGGCCTCAAGGACGGGATGGTCGCACAACTCGCATTGGCTCGATTGACGCGCTTCATTCCCGGCTTTGCCGCGTCGGGATTGGGAAGCTGGCCGGCAATGATCTGGACGGCCAGCCCCGACACCAGCAGAAAGACTGCAAAGGTGCCAAAGACCCTGACGAACATCGAAGAATGACTCCGCGCACGCAACAGCACATTCCACCCGATGGCTGTGGCGCCGGCTACGCTGAACAAGAGGGCCGACGGAGCCGCCCGCGCTTGCCACAGGACCAGCAGGCCGGAACCGAGTGAGAGCAGCGCTATGGTCGCCCATGCTGCACCGCGCTCATCCTTCCTATGTGTCCACAGTGCCCAAAAACTGCCTAAAAGGCCAATGACCAGCACTGACGTAGACAGGATCGTGGGCCAGTTGCGCGTGTAGATTGGCTTGACCTCGCTGATGTTGTTGAACCAGAGCCGTTCAAGTTCAGGCGAAATCTGCTCGGGCCGCCCGACACATTGGGGCCAGGCTGTGGCAAGGAAGCCAGCGACGATCACCCCGCTGGCAGCGACCAGCAACAGGCGCATGTTCCGGCTTTCAACACGCCATGACCCGGCCAGCACCATGAGAGCAGATGCCACCAGCATCACGGAAAGCCACACGGGGGTCAGCGCATCACAGCGCGCAACCCAATTGTCGCGGGACGAAAAAATGAGAAAGCCAAGGGCTATGCCTCCGCCCAGCCCGACCCCAAAGCCTCGCAGCCGAGGTGACTGGTCCATCGAGATGACCCAACGCAGCGCGATAC